>JAQBHM010000251.1:0-8979 GCA_032127795.1 Bacteroidales bacterium
TTTTCTTGTATTCAATGATCTTTATTAAATCAGATAATTGTTTGATACTGCTTATATTAAGAACAAGAGGGATGAGTTTTCCTGTCGGTTTGGCAGATTTAAAGGTCTGCTTTATGTCAGGATCAATCTCAAGCTCTTCAATGCCGCCGGAATTTCTTTCGGTAAAATAAAAGGCCGTTTTGAAATACCGGTCCCATACTGACAGCCATAATACAGTCTTCTTTTTAAAAACCGCCTTGCATAACCAGGCTTTCCCGTCATTATAGTAATTCCATTGGGGTGTCAGGCCGTATTCAGGCCCTGTTATGGTTTTCATCATCTCCTCATAAGCGGGGAAACTCTCTCCCAATGTATCTCTCAGGATTTTATCGTCAGGGAAAACCAGTTTGTCTTTGAGAAGTGTTGTTTCCATAATACCGTTTTTATACATATCAAAGATAGGCAGAATGGGGCAAAGGTACAAGGTGACATATGAGTGAGAACAGGGAAAGCTAAACGCTTAATCCCATGTTCCGCAAATCCACCCTGAGCTGTTCCGGAGAGAGAAAGTGTATGGCATAAAAGCCCAGTTCTGCAGCCGCTTCAGTATTATCTCTGTTGTCATCAATATAAACCGATTCAGCAGGATTGATGTTGTACCTGCTGATAAGCAGCCGATAAATTTCATATCCGGGCTTGAGGATGCCCTCGAAGCCTGAAACCACTATTCCGTCAAACTGTTTCATGAATTCATACCGTCCGTAGGCCTCGGGAAACGATTCATGCGACCAGTTTGTAAGGGCATAGAGGGGCATTCCGGCCGATTTAAGCTCATTTAATATGGTTGCGGTCCCTTTTATCTCTCCCCCGAGCATCTCCTTCCAGCGCCCGTAATAGAGGGCAATATTGGCGGCATGCTCCGGAAATTTTGCCGTCAGTTCCGCAGTGGCTGTTTTGAAAAGTTTCCCTCCGTCCTGCTGAACATTCCACTCCGGAGTGCATACCTCTGAAAGGAACCGCTCCATTTCCTCTTCTCTCTTGAATATCTTGCGGTAAAGATGCCTGGGATTCCAGTCAATAAGTACTCCTCCCAGGTCAAAAACGACAGTTTTGATCTTGTTCACAATAAGGATCTTGTTAATTTCATCTGACAGTTACCACTCCGGAGGCTTTCAGCTCATCAGCAGCCTTCTGCGGGAGCTTCCAGCTATTGTCAAAGAGGCCCTGAGTGACAATATTGTCAGGGCTCTCCTTAAAGAGCACAAAATCTCGGAATTTCTTAAGTCCCTCCACCTTCGACCCCATGAAGGCATATCCTCCCTGTCCTGCTTCTTTGGCCGGAAGTGTCCACCATGGCAGCCCGGAATTGACAAGCACATAATGACGGTTCAGGGGGAAAATGTATACAAGTCCGTAACCAGCTGCATCAGCATTAAGATGGATGGGCAGGTTATCGGCAAACTTCTCTATGATGGCGTTGGTCTCACGGGTGCCAAAGAGAACGAGATTTGAAGTGACATAATCGCTCGGTCTCACCTCCTTGTCAGAAATGACCCGCGGGAATACCATTATTCTTCCTCCCATGCCTGTCCAGTCGGCAGCGGATGCTGCTTCCATCCTTCTTGCCATAAGCTCCTCCTTTGAAGGATCACCAGCCGTACCGTAGACATAGACATGTCTGCTGATTACGGCAGCATAAAGCGGGCCTTCGGCACCCGGTTGTTTTGCAGTCAGGCCGGGAGTGAATTTCTTTCCGGTCCATACACCGTTGCTTTTCATGAATGATACCGCATCAGAAGTCTTTGTTGTAAAAGAGAGCCCGTCTATCTTCAGTGACACCTTCTTTGCAGAACTGAACTGCGGATGTCCTGCCAGGTTAAGGGTAAAAGCTTCAAGCCCCGAGGAGTTTACTTCTATAGCATTGGGTCCGGTGAACCTGGCATCTATTGAAGCAAGGGTTCCCGGAGTGAAATTGTCAAACGTGACCCAGTAGGCTTTGTTGTAGCTGAACCATTTTGTGGTGAATTTTACCTGCTGCGGATAGGGATCCCTGGTGAACTGTGAGAACCACTCAAAAATGAATCCCTCTTTGTAAGCCCACTCCCAGCTGTTATGCCCGACACCAGGATACTCTATATAATCGAGCCTCTGTGCTGATTTTTCAAATTTCAACTTCCACTCTGTTGCCGTCTTGTAAAGAAAATCCTTGTCGCCAATGAAGAGATGTACAGGCAGATTGGCGGCATTACCTGCAAGTTCTTCTGTTCCCTCCGGCGGAGCAGGGCATACCGGTGCTATGGCAGCCCACAGGTCAGGACGCGTCAGTCCCAGCCACAGGGTTCCGCCTCCACCCATTGAGAGTCCTGTTAAATAAATACGGTTTTCATCAATTAGAAAGCGCGACTTAAGATCATCGAGCATTTCATATACATCCTTCTCGGGAACACCCTGGTATCCGGCAGTTCCACGAGCATAAGGAGCCGCAGCAATATATCCCACCGGTCTGAATGCAGGAAAATACCTCGAAGACTCTACATCTGTTTCAAAAGGTACATTCCCCGGTTTTATAAAATCATATCCCTGGCTGTTGCCGACACCAAAAAGACGCCTGAGACCCAGCCTGTGATTTGACCATGCACCGTGAAGAAAGATCACCAGCGGATAACTTTTGTTCTCATCAAAATTCTCCGGTATGTAAACAGAATAGGGCTGGTCCGTATCATCCACCGTGGAGAAAAATGTGAGGTCCTGCGGCCCTGATTTAAGCCGCTGTGCATCAGCGCTAACCGAAATCAGGATTGAAATTGCAGAACATAACATGATTACGGGGAGAAGGGGTCTTGATGATTTCATATCCGGTTTTTATTTGCGGCTTAAATTAATACTGTTTTTCTAAAAAAGCGTATACTTACAACAAGAGATTGATGCTAATTTTGATATTATGAAAAAGATCGGATATTTTACATTAAGCACCGGGGAGAGGATACCTGCGATCGGTTTCGGCACCTGGCAGATTCCCAACGGAAATATCGCTTATGAGTCAACATCTTTTGCCCTTAAAAGCGGGTATCGTCATGTTGACACAGCCAATGCCTACGGCAATGAAGAGAGCATCGGAAGGGCTGTCAGGGATTCCGGGATTGTCAGAAGTGAAATCTATGTGACATCAAAGCTACCCGCCGAGACCAAAACATATGAGGGAGCCCTGAAGAAATTTGAGGAAACCATGAAGAACCTCGGACTTGATTACATCGATCTCTACCTGATACATGCACCGTGGCCGTGGAGTGAGATGGGCAAAGACTATACGAAAGAGAATATTAAGGTCTGGAAGGCTATGGAGGAGTTCTGCAAAAGCGGGCGCACCCGCGCCATAGGCATATCCAACTTCAATGTCTCAGACATGAATGCTATTCTCGGCTCCTGCACCATCAGGCCTGTGGTCAACCAGATCAAGGTTCACATCGGTCACAGCCAGGAAGAGATTACTGAGCACTGCATTAAAAACAATATCCTTGTTGAAGGTTATTCGCCCCTGGCAACGGGAAGGGTTCTTGGTAACAGGGTCATTGAAGAGATGGCTCAGAAATATGAAAAGACCCTTCCGCAGCTCTGTATCCGGTATGTTCTCCAGAGAGGCGCCCTGCCCCTGCCAAAATCAACGCACCGGGAATATATTCTTCAGAATGCCGATGTGGATTTTATTATCTCGGATGAAGACATGAATTATCTTGACAGTCTGAAGACATTGTAAAATTGATGTTAGGAGACGGGGGAGGCAAGGTATTGTCTCTCATGCAAAAGTTCTGCTATTTAATAAAAAAAGGAACCCGGAAATTAATTCCGGGCTCACTCTCGTGCTCCATGCTCGGGGCTATTTGTAGCCCCACCAGGAATCGAACCTGGATTTCAGGTTTAGGAAACCCGCGTTCTATCCATTGAACTATAGGGCCGCGCGTTTGCAGCCGCAAATGTAAATCTTTTTTCGTGCAATGCAAAAAGTCAGCAGCCTCCTGCAGGTTTCTTTTTAGCCTTGGCTGTCACAGGTGGTTTTCTTGCCGCCGTTACCGGTGCCGAACCTTCAGTGGAGACCACGCTGCCGCCGCCCAGGGCTGCTGCCGCGCTCTTGCGGAAGTCATACTTCGCAAACTCCTCATTGGGACTTGTCTGTTCAGGTTCGCTGGCCGAAAGGATATTGCTGAACCAATAGTTCAGTCCACCCTCAAGCACAAAGTTGTTTTCGTAGCCCAGCTGCCTGGTTATCATCCAGGCCTGGTTGGCAAAAACGGATCCGTTTGCATAGAAAACGTTCATACGGGCGTCCTGGTGAAGCAGATCAACATATTCATCTGCCAGCAGGTTGCTGAGAGGCACATTTATTGCGCCCGGAAGACTGAAAGCCTCATATTCTTCCGGTGTGCGTACATCTATGAGCTGCAGTGAAGGGTCTTTCTGTACCAGCATATCTGCAATAACGTCAGGTGACACAAACTGCACACCCGCTCCTGCTTCCTGCAGCAACTCCTCGGCGGTAAGCCTGAAGTGCCGTGTCTTATCGGCAGGCACGGCTGCCAGAATGATTCCCATAGGAATGATGATCAGTGCCAGTAATTTCAATGGTTTCATGATTGTATCTCTTTATTATTTAATATTCAGCCCTGGGCCACTTTTTTTCTGCCCACTCTGCGACATAAAACATGCCAAGGGCGATAATGATAAGAAATAATCCAAATAATCCGTCTGACATGCCCAGTGAGTCGCTTACTTTTGGCTCTCCGAGGTATTTAGCCATATACATTTTCTCCCACATGCCGTATGTAAAGGCGAAGCCAAAGACGCCTATGAAGAGTCCGGCTATGAATACCATGGCATCAATCTTGCCTATGGAAGCTGCGCAGAAGCTTGTTCCGGGGCAGAATCCGCCCATGATGAATCCCGCACCCATGATCACGCCGCCAACGATGGCTGAGGTAAGATATGTGGGGTTGACATAAACAAGGCTCAGGTCTACCCAGCCAAAGAGGCTCATAAGTAATAAGCCCACCATACATGTGATGGCTCCGGTGAAGAAGACCTTGAGAACAACTGTGTCATAGCCGTAAAAGACGCCGGCCAGCTTGCGGCTTGACGAGAAGCCGGAGCTCTCGAGTACCCAGCCGAAGCCTATGCCGATGAAGAATGCAAGGAGAAAATTGGTGTTCTCCGATATCAGTTCATATGGTGCTAATGGTCCCATTTTTTCCTTTTCTTTTAGATCCAGTTTTTTCTTAAGAAGTATGCCAGAGCATAGGCTGTTCCGAAAATAGCCATCATTGAGATGAAGCCGCCGAGAGAGAGTACGGCCATTCCGCTCAATGCGGAACCGCTTGTACATCCCCTGCCAAGCTGCGAGCCGAGCCCGAACAGTATTCCGCCTGCGAGAGCGAAGACAAGCCTGCGCCGTGATGTTATCTTCGGCGAATGCTCCACCTTCAGTTTAAGCCTGCCTGCCATGGCCCCTGAGAGAAAGCCGCCAACCAGCACTCCCATCATTTCAAATACAAGCCATGATTTCATGGGGCTGCTGCTGTGTGACTTTGAATACTCTTCCATAAATGGCATTGTGTTAACAGCATTTTTATCAACCGTCTGAATTGTTGTTGCAACAACGCTCTTAATTGCCCCGCTGGCACCCAGGCCCCTGCCTGAGACGAAGTTTGCAGCCAGAAGAACAAGGCCCAGGAGCACCCCTCCCAAATATGGGTTCAGGTAGCTTCTGCTTTTTGCTTTTTTCAAATTATCTTCCATATAGTTATCTGGTTATTATGATCAGTAAAGCCACCGGCTCACCTGGCCGGCAAAGACAAATACAAAACGGAACATCAGGCTCCCGAAAAGAACCAGGACGCCCGGCAACATTGCCGGTATATGATACCCGCGAAGCTCCATCAGGTCAAGAGCAGCAGGGATGATGATGCCGAGGAAAACGACGAAGATCCAGAAAGCCATTGTGTACTGGCCTCCAAGGAATAATTCAGCAGCATCTATCTGCACCTGCGTGGAAGCCATAAAGCCCATGAACATATGGACTATCAGAAAAAGTTCCACACCGAGTATTACGAGGTCGATTTTTGTGAAGAGCAACCGTTCTTTCGGGTTTTTAGACATGAGCACTATGGAGGCTGCCCCGGCAGACAGCCCTGAAGCCAGGAACAACGGACCCAGAACGGAGGTATTCCAGAGCGGCCTGGCATTGAAGGCCGACAGCAAAATACCGGTATAAATGCCGGTGATAACGGCATATATGAGTATCACCCAGGCCAGGGCTTTCTTATATTTGTTGAAGAAAGTCTCAATGTCCCTTATCCACTGATATTTCCAGTCCCAGTTCGGAAAAAGGTCCCTGATATGCAGTGCCGACCAGATGACAGATGCCGCGGTTATCACAAGCAGGGTCCAGGCACCCCATGACATGGGCGACTGTAGTCTTATGGTTGTGTAAAGCTGCCAGAAGTAGGCCTTGTGCCTGAGATCAAAAAAGAGGGCTGCAAGACCTATTATCAGCAGTATGGGAGCAATGAAAGGTACTTTTCTTACAGCTGTGGGATACTCCTTTTCCTTTCCCATTATGTAATAAAGGGCTGCAAAAAAGAGTATTCCTGCTGCCAGTCCGCCCAGGAACAGGTAGAGGGGTATCGGCCAGTGCCATATATGAAGGTGCGGGTCAACCATCAGGTTGTCTCTTCCGCTTATGATAAGTTCTTCATTCATAGTCTTGTCAGATTAGGAAATACAACTGTGGTTTTGTTCCTGCCTCCGGAATCAGGGTCTTGCTCTTCCTCTTTTTCAGGATGATGCTTACATCACTGTTCGGATCATCAAGATCACCGAAGTACATGCACCTGGTTGGACAAACGGCAACACATGCAGGCTTCATGCCCTCTTTTACCCTGTGAATGCAGAAGGTACACTTATCAACATATCCTTTTGGATGGGGATACCTGGCATCATAAGGGCATGATGCTATACAGGCACCGCAACCTATACATTTATTTGGCCTGACAAGCACTATACCTCCTTCTGCAATATGGCTTGCACCTGTGGGGCAGCATCTGACGCATGGTGCATTTTCGCAGTGGTTGCACCGTTCTGACCTCAGCTCAATCTCAAGCTGCGGATAGGTGCCATCCATCGTTTCAACAACCCAGTCGCGGCAGTATCCTATAGGAACATTGTTCTCTGTCTGGCATGCAACTACACAGTCACTGCATCCGACACATTTCTTCGTATCAACGGCCATTGCGTATCTCATGATGCCACCTCCTCTGATTTAAGGTCAGTAATAAAGGTCACGAAATTGCCTCTCATGCCCGTTCCTCCCATTAATGGGTCAACAAGTACTTTTGTTATGAGGTTTGTGTCACTGGCTCCTTTGCCATAACAACGTCGAAGTTTCTTCTGTTCATGACCGAAGCCATGAACCATAAAAACAGAATCCCAGCGTATCCGTTCCGTGACTCTCACCTTTATCGGGAATTCAGAACGCTTGCCATCCTGATTTTCAAGATGAATGTACTGCCCTGATGACAGGCTCCACTCTTTTGCCACCCTGGGATTGACCCAGACGGTATTCTCATCCATAAGGTCTGTGAGGTTGGGGTTATTTGAGGTCCGGCTGAACGTGTGCATCGGGGCCCTGCCATAGTTGAGCCGGTAATAACCCTCCGGCGGCTCCTCATGCTTTGTATATTTAGGCATCGGATCAAAACCCTCCTGCTCAATCATTGTTGAATATAACTCGATCTTGCCAGTATTGGTATAAAAAGAGACATCCTCATCAGGAGCAAAATACAGGTCGTCAAAAGGCCGGTCAAAAGTCTTCACCCCTATACGTTTCATTTCCTCCAGGCTGCTGCCAACCTGCTTCAGCTGCCAGTCAAGGAAATCTTCTATCTTCTCAAAAGGAAAATATTCAATGACCCCCAGTTTTTTAGCCAGTTCCCTGGCCATCCAGTATGCCGGTTTTGTATTGTTCAATGGCTCTGCTGCCGGCATCCTTAGTGCAATCTGTGGCTTACGATGCGGACCGACCCTCAGGTCATCATACCTTTCAAGATATGTACATTCAGGCAGGATCACATCTGCATAACCAGTGATCTCCATTGGCATTGTGTCAATAACCACAAGAAGATCAAGAGCTTCTATGGCTTTTAGTGTATTAGCCTGGTTTGGAAGTGTCTCAATCAGGTTGGTTCCGTTAACGATCCATCCATGGAACTGGCAATGCCGGCTTGGGTCAGGCACTGTAGCGTCACAAAGGCCATTGGCGAGCACTGAGTCAGAAAGTTTGTAGAGATCGGGGAATTCATCTCTCCACGTTCTTTTAGGCGTTGGGAATGGCGGATGGGGAGCCTCTGGTAATTCGAAAGTCTCAGGACGGTAAAATCCGCCCCTCCGTCCCCATGATCCGAGAAGTGCATTAAGAATGGCCACGGCCCTTAATCTCTGGGTGTCATCACCATACCATGTCACATGACGTCCGGGATGCACTATGACTGATGGTGCTGCATTTGCCATCTCACTGGCTGTCTCACGAATCAACGTAGGGTCAATTGTTGTAATACCGTAGGCCCACTCCGGAGTCATGTTCCTTACATGCTCCTTCAGATATTCAAAGCCATAAGTGTATTTCTCAACATATGCCTTATCATAAAGCTCTTCATTAATTATGACATTGATCCATGCCAGCAAAAGAGCCATGTCAGTGGCCGGTTTGATAGGAAGCCAGTATTTTGACTTCCCGGCAGCTGTGGAGAAGCGGGGATCAACTGTTATTATTGTTGCTCCCTTGTCTATTGCATCCGACATCTCCTGTACCTGGCCATTATGCATGTTTTCTCCAATGTGACTGCCAATCAAAACAAGGCACCTTGTATCGCGGATATCTGTTCTTTCAGGGCTCTCAATGGTTTCTCCGAAAGTAGCCTGAAAAGCCACTTCGCGCGGACCACGGCATTGTGC
>JAQBHM010000252.1:0-3941 GCA_032127795.1 Bacteroidales bacterium
CTATGTCCATCCTGTGTCACGCGAGAACAACTGGCGCTCACGAAGCCTGGTGATGGCCGGCAACTTCAACCTTACCAATATGGAAGAGGTCTTTGACAGCCTGCTGGAGATAGGACAGAATCCCATCGACTTCTCTGACACAATCACCATTCTTGAGAACGTTGGCCACTTCCTCGATGATGAGGTGGAGAGCCTTTACAGGCAGTTCAAGGAGAAAGGCTACACCAAGCGTGATATTTCACCGATGATAGAAAATCAGCTGGACCTTGCCGATGTGCTGCGCAATGCATCCCGGCGGTGGGACGGCGGATATGTCATGACAGGCATGCTTGGCCACGGTGACTCATTCGTCATGCGCGACCCGGCAGGCATAAGACCGGCCTTCTGGTATGCCGACGATGAAATTGTTGTTGCAGCATCAGAAAGACCCGTTCTGCAGACAGCTTTTAATATAAGAACCGATAATATCAATGAGTTGGATCCGGGTAAGGCCCTAATAATAAAGGCCTCAGGAGGCTGGGCTATTGAGGAGATACTCCCACCGGCACGACCTGCCAAATGCTCATTCGAGAGGATCTATTTTTCACGCGGAACAGACAAAACCATATACCGCGAGCGCAAGATGCTGGGCGAGACCCTCACCAGGCCTGTGCTGGAGGCAGTGAACTTTGATATTGACAATACGGTATTTTCATATATACCAAACACGGCTGAGAGCGCATTCTACGGAATGGTGAAGGGTCTGGATGACTGGCTCAACCAGCGCAAGAAGGAGGCAATACTTAAGAAGGGAGCCAATATTACCCCCGAAGAGCTGGAGAAGATCATTGAAGTGCGACCGCGCATTGAAAAGATAGCTGTCAAGGATGCCAAACTGCGTACATTCATTACCGAAGACAGAAGTCGCAATGACCTCGTGGCTCATGTCTATGATGTCACTTACGGAGTGATCCGCAGGGGAATAGACAACCTTGTGGTCATCGATGACTCAATTGTACGGGGGACCACCCTGAGAGAGAGCATCATCCGTATCCTTGACCGGCTGGAGCCGGCCAAGATAGTCATCGTGTCTTCATCGCCCCAGATAAGGTACCCCGACTGTTATGGCATAGACATGGCGAAGCTTGGTGACTTCATCGCATTCAGGGCCGCCATAGAGTTGCTTAAGGAAACTGAAAAAGATAATATCATCAGGGAGGTATATGCCAGGGCCCAGGAAGAACTTGACAAGCCTGATGATGAGATGGTTAACGCGGTCAGGGAGATATATGAGCCGTTCACCGTGAAACAGATATCCGAAATGATTGCCCGGATGCTAAGAGCACCGGGAACGGTTGCCGAGGTGGAGGTGGTCTACCAGTCGATTGAAGGCCTCCGGGAAGCATGTCCAGGTCACACCGGCGACTGGTACTTTACAGGCAATTACCCCACCCCGGGTGGCAACAGGGTAGCCAACAGGGCCTATATGAATTATATTGACGGAGTGAACGCCAGGGCTTATTGAAAATTCCAGGGCTGACTGAGAGTTCCAGGTCTGACTGAGTGTTCCAGGGCTTACTGAGAGCCCCTGGCTTATTGATGCCCCCTGGCTTATTGATACCCCCGGGCTTATTGACGGATATAAAAACCCTGCCGGATCCTCCGGACTATTGAGTGATATTAAAATCAGCCCGGTAGGAGGAGAGGTGGCGGTTGATCTTCTCAACGTAGATATCCCTTACGGTTATCATGATGCCCGTTTCCTCAACGTTCCCGAAGTGATGGTTGATAAATGTCCCGAAGCACTTCATGGTGGGAGAGAGGTTCATGTATGCATTGATGAGAGGGGGTATATTCTCACCAAGCCTTCGCACCTCCTGCGAGAGTATCTTATAATTATCCCTGAAAGTTCTCCCTGTGAAAATTTGCTTCATCTCTTCCTTATGAATGTCGATAAAGATGGGGTCAGAAGGGACTGCCAGCCTGTCGGGATCTGGAAAATACTTAAGCATAAAAAAGAGTATCATGTTGCGGGCCTGTACATCATAGTGGGTATACATGGTCACCTTGCCGAAGAGATATCGTATCTGGCTGTTGTCTATGACAATAGCCCCCAGACCGTCCCATAGATTATCCAGGGAGAACAGACTTTTACGACCCATGGCGGCACTCTGGTATTCAGGCCTCACGAATGAGCGTCCCAGCTCCATGGTATGAGGGAGATATTTTTTAATGAATTTTGGCGAAAAGGTGAAGTATGTCGATGAGGCATACCTGTCTATGGTGAAGTGCTTTTCTTTATGTGCGGGAAAAATGAACCTGTACCCTCCGACAATCTCCCTGTTGTCAGGGTCCCAGATGATAAGTTGTTTCTGAGGATGATCAAGCGACAGGTCATACTCATCGAGATCAAGTGATTTGCCCGTACCGCCACCAGCATGCCTGAAGGTAAGCTCACGTATGCGTCCTATCTCTCGCATCAGCAGGGGAGAGGTGTTGTTGTCAAAAAGATACACCTCATTGTTCCCGTTGTTAGTCATCCGGAGCATTCCGATCTTCGCCAGCTCGGCAACCACCTCTTCCGTCGGGACTGCCTGTGCTACCGGCTCCATCGTTCCCTTGCCTGTATGAGTATCCACTTTAAGAATTTAGTTGAAGATCAAAATTAAGAAATAATATTAATGTGAAGCAATCATCCTTTGCAAATCATAGGTTTTGCCCCGCACCCATTCAGCCCATTCCTGCGGACTCTTCGACCTGTCAAAGGTCTGCCACGGTATCGGCTCACCGAAACAGAGGTTTATCTCTTTTCCCTTCTGGCGGAACATCTCATCAACCAGGTAGAGCATCTCAATGTTTGCCTTAATGCCGAAGAAGTTTCTGATGTGAGAGAGGTTATAGAAAAAGTTGCTGTTACGGCCGGCGAAAAAACAGGGTACAATATCACGCTGATGTTTTATGGCTTTGACGATAAAGCTCTTCTGCCACTGCAGGTCGGTAATCTTCCCTTTGATCTTCCTGGAGCATAAACCTGCCGGGAAGTTGAGTATCTGACAGTCAGACATATAAGCTTCCTCGAGAAGTCTTGCCGCCTCACGGCCCAGAGCTCCGTGCTTATTCACGGGGAGGAATATGTCAGCGTAATTTTCAAGGTAGAGGAGGAGGTCATTGACCGGGAATTTGGCTGCGGGGAAATGTTTGCCAAGCTCACTCATGAAGACCATGCCGTCAAGTCCTCCCAGGGGGTGGTTGGAGACAAAGATATTCCTTCCTCCCGCGGGAATGTTTGCCACTCCGTGGACATTGTATTTAATGCCCGATTTAGCCAGCACCGCATCGTTGAATGCAAAGCCCCGCAGCTCCGCCCCGTCTCTCAGCAACTCATTGATCTCGTCCTGGTGGGTGATGCGTCTGAGGTAGCGTATCAGGAATCGCGGCAGTATTTTTGCCAGTCGCGGATTCTTTCCTGCGAGGACCTGTTCCAGGTCTATCTGCATCGGTTTTTTCGAGCTCTCCATGGATCTTAAAGTTGAATTCAAAGATAGAAAAAAAGGTCTTGCAGTCTTATGGTCATGCAGTCTTGCGGTCTGAATGTCTGAAAGTCTGAGGGTCTGAATGTCTTGCGGTCTTGCGGTCCTGCAGTCCTGCAGTCCTGCTGTCTTGCGGTCCTGCTGTCTTGCGGTCCTGCAGTCCTGCGGTCTTGCGGTCAAGGACTTTCTACTGCCTGCTCTATGCTCTATGCTCTATGCCCTATGCCCTATGCCCTATGCTCTATGCCCTATGCCCTATGCTCTATGCTCTATGCTTTTTCTCATAGCCCCCCTGCAGACTGGCTCCTTCTCCGCCAGCCGGCGGATCGGCCCTGGTCCTGCTGTCTTGCGGTCTGAAAGTCTGAAGTCTGAATGTCCTTCAGTCATGCTGTCCTTCAGTCATGCTGTCCTTCAGTCATGCTGTCCTGCAGT
>JAQBHM010000253.1:0-5690 GCA_032127795.1 Bacteroidales bacterium
AAGAGTGAGATCATCTATTCGCATAATGATTACCTCTATGAATATGCCGGAATGGATGAAGTAAAAAACAGGATTGACAGAGTATCCTTTACCAACAATCTCTACATCGATCAAAAGAAGAAATACAGTCTCAGTTCATTCATTTCATATTATGATCAGGAGGGGCGCAATAAATTCATCAAGACCGATGCCATTGAACGATTTCATTTACAGTTCCATAAGAATTTGAGACTAATCGGGAACTACAGCTATTACAAAATGGAAGATGATTTTCAGTCATTGACCCAGAACAGGATCCATGGATCTTTAAATCACCAGCTGTATGAAAGTCTTTCTACAAACCTCTTCATTGAATATTCAGACATAAGCCAGACTGTATATGATGAAACAAACCTGAAAAAAGGGATAGAGATAAACTATACGAAGAAAATTCCTGCATCAGGCCGCATAAACCTGGGGTACAGGTATTACAGGCACAATTATGACATGCAGAGCGCTCCTGCCACCGTTTGGGTAACAAATGAAGAGCATATCCTGTCTGACATAAAAATTACACTCCTTGACAAGCCATATATAGAAGCCGGTTCCATCACCGTGAAGGATGTGACAGGGACAGTATTCTATCAGGAAGGTTTTGATTACACTGTCATACTGAGAAATAATTTTATTGAACTGCAGCGTGTCCCAGGTGGACTGATTGCAGATAACCAGTCTGTTAATGTTGATTACATTGCCATGCAACCCGGGGCCTATAATTATGATGCCAACAATAACACAGTCTATGCCAGCCTTATCTTGTTCAACAGGCTGCTTGAGATCTATTACAGAGGTTCGTTTCAGGATTATGTAAACCTGAACGGTGCAGACTTTCTGACCCTGAACTATTTCAATCAGAATATTTACGGAGGCCAGGTTGACCTGGGATTTGCCAGCGGGGGAATTGAATATGACTATTATAAAAGCAATATTGTCCCTTATTCAAGATTCAGGTATTTTTTAACTCTGAACTGGAAAATCCACCCCAGGTTACTGCTCTCCATTAACGGAAATATCTTTGATTATAAAATTCTGGATGACAATGTAAATCAACAACATGTAAATATTTCCGGGAAGCTGGCATATAATATCAGTTCCCGTTCAAAAGCCAGCTTTGAAACAGGATACCTGAGCCAGAAGGGACGAAACATTGACCTCGAATTATTCACTGCAAGGGCAGAGGTCACAACGGATATCAGGCAGCTTGCCCTTAAGTTTGGATTCAATGCCTATAACCGTCACTATCTTGAGAGCAACTTTATTTTCTTCGGCACATCTGTCGGAATAGTCAGAAAATTTTAAAATGAGAATTTATGTTTAGTTATATATTCTTTCTTATTGTGGGTCTTCTGGCAGGAGGGCACAACCGGTACGGAGGAAATGAATCTGCCGAACAGCCATGCATGGATTGTCACAGCTCTCTGGCAGAAAAGAAGTTCACCCATCCTCAGCTTGAGACTACGTGCGACATCTGCCATACCCCTACCGGTGAAGAGCATCCCAAGACCGGGACTCAGGGGTTTGCTCTTTCGGAGGAGGTGCCGGGATTATGCTATTTCTGTCATGCCGATTTCACCGGGGAACCGGAAGTGCACCCCCCGGTTAAGGAGGGTTATTGCCTTATCTGTCACGCTCCCCACAGTTCGGATGAAAAGTTCCTTGTAAACGAAAAAACAGCTGACCTCTGTTTCGGTTGTCATACTGAACTCGGAGAAGAGAGCAAAATTTCGAAAATAATCCATCAGCCTTTGACTGATGAGAGAGCATGCACCAATTGTCATTCTCCTCATTCTTCTTCCACTGCCCCCATATTACAGAAAGAATCCAATGCACTGTGCCTCGGGTGTCATAATAAAAGCATCACCAGGGACAGTATTACATTAACCAATATAAGCCAGTTGCTAAAAAACAGCAAATCAATTCACCTGCCCGTTGTACAGGGAGGATGCATAATATGCCATGATCCACATTATTCTGATCAGCCTTTGTTACTCACAGGATATTACCCATCTGAACAGTACGTGAAGGCAACCGTTGAAAATTTTGAACTCTGCTTCTTCTGCCATGATACTGATCTCCTGATGGCCAGTGAGACTGAATATGCCACTAACTTCAGGAACGGCCAGCAGAATTTGCACGCACTACATGTCAACGGAGATAAAGGAAGGAGTTGCAGCATTTGTCATAATGTTCACGGTGCCCCGGGCGAAAGACTGATGGTTAATACTGTAAAGTTTGCAGACTGGAGGATGAAGATGGATTTCAGATTAACCGAGAATGGCGCTACTTGCTCCACAGGCTGTCATGGGATTAAGGAATATGACAGGTTAATCGCGGTTGAAAATATCAAATAGCTGTTCTTCCCGGATCGAAAAAATGAAAAAGAAAAATTTTATACAGCCATTACCTTTCGGAGAAATCCTTATGTCCCTGGCACTGGTCATTTTCTATCCTTCACTGTCAGCCCAGCCACTACTCCCGACAGCTGAAGCGGCTGATAATGGCAATTATTATGTTAAGTATATTGGGCAGTTTCCCTCAAAAGAGGGAGATAAAACCTCAGGGTTTCTTGAAAGACTTGGCAATCTGATACTTGGTGGAGCATCAGTGCAGTTGAATAAACCTGTTAATATTGTTGCATACAATCCTGCATCATTCTGGATATTGGATCAGGGTAACGGAACCCTGCTTAAAAATAACGGTGGAACCCTGTCCATACCGAAGGCATTAAGGAAAAATAAAACGATCATGTCATCGCTGGTGGGGATCACCTCTACCGGTGGTGACGGGGTGTTGTTTACAGACTCGCGTGATAACAAAATTTACCACCTCTCAGCGGGTGGCACAGAGCTGAATGTCTTTAATGCCACTGTCTTTCTGGACCAGCCAACAGGTATAGCCTGCTCACCGGTTTCCGGAGAAATATGGGTGGCTGAAACTGGGTCGCACAGGATAGCAGTCCTGAACAAAAACGGAGAACTGGTAAGACGAATAGGCAAAAGAGGCAGTGCGGGTGGAGAGTTTAACTTTCCTACCTTCATCTGCATTGACAACTCAGGGCTGGTTTATATTGTCGATGCCATGAATTTCCGGATACAGATCCTTGACGCAGCCGGAAAGTATATCTCTTCATTCGGAAAACAGGGTGATGCTACGGGGTATTTTGCCCGACCCAAGGGTATTGCTGTTGACTCCCGCGGAAACATATATGTGGCAGATGCTCTTCTTAATGCGGTTCAGATCTTTGACAGAGAGGGCAACTTTCTATATTATTTTGGGTCGCAGGGCCGCAGTGAAGAGCAGTTCTGGATGCCTTCGGGCATGTTTGTAGATAAGAATGATAATATATATATAGCCGATAGCTACAACGTGAGAATCCAGATATTTCAATTAATGAAAGGAGAAAAAGATGCAAAAAAATAGAGCTGCAATAATACTGTTGCTTCTTGTTTTATTCTGTCCGGCCTCCCCGCAATCTGTTGTAAACACTTTGCATAATCTGTCAGTCAGTGGCCCTGGAACAGTTAAAGCGAGCTCCGAAACAGAAGTATGCATTTTCTGCCATACCCCTCATAACAGCAGGCCTCTGAGCCCTTTGTGGAACAGAGATGACCCTGGAGGAACATTTATACTTTACAACAGCTCAACCATAAATGCCGCCCCCGGACAACCCGACGGCTCTTCAGTTCTGTGTCTTTCCTGCCACGACGGTACAATAGCATTGGGGAACATTCTAAGCAGTGCTGCAGATATTGACATGACAGCAGGTATTGTCAGGATGCCTTTGGGCCGGAAGAATCTGTCGACTGATCTGTCTGATGATCATCCGGTCTCCTTTCTGTATAATTCTGCGTTGGCAGCCTCAGACGGACAACTGAAGGATCCTTCAGCGATACTGTATCCGGTAGCTCTTGAGAATGAGAAGGTGCAGTGTACTTCATGCCATGACCCGCATAAGAATGTCTATCCCGATTTCCTTGTAGCTTCCACCCGGTTTTCGCAGTTGTGCACCAATTGTCACAAAAGAGATTACTGGGCTTCATCCGGTCATAGTACATCAACAAAAACATGGAACGGAACAGGAGCCAATCCATGGCCCCACACTCCGTATTCAAATGTTGCCGAAAACGGATGTGAAAATTGCCATAATCCGCATAATGCCGGAGGAAAATTCCGTTTATTGAATTACCTTGCCGAAGAGAACAACTGTCTTAACTGTCACAATGGAAATGTAGCGGCAAGCAATATCCTGACGCAGCTGTCGAAATCTTATATTCATAATGTTTACGGGTACAATCTGTCACATGATCCGGTTGAAAACGCAATATCCTCAGCAATGCATGTTGAATGTGTAGACTGCCATAATCCTCATGCAGCAAGAGTTGCTTCCGCCGCAGCTCCAAACGCAAATGGTTTCATAATTGGAGTGCAGGGAGTAAGTCAGGCCGGCGCCCCGGTTAAACCTATCCAATACCAGTATGAGCTGTGTTACCGGTGTCATGCCGACAGTCCGGACAAACCTCCCTCAAGGACAGTAAGGAAGATAATCCAGAATAATGTACGCCTGGAGTTTGATCCGGTGAATCCCTCCTATCATCCTGTAACGGCTGCCGGCAAAAACAGCAACTGCATCAGCCTTATCCGACCGGCATACTCTGAGAGCAGCATACTATACTGCACTGACTGTCATGCAAGTGACGGCCCCGGGGCGCCTGTTGGACCACACGGGTCAGCTTATCAGTCTATTCTGAAATACAGGTATGAAAAGACAGACTTGACTGTTGAATCCTCTTCCGGCTACGCACTGTGCTACAGTTGTCACAGCCGTACTTCAATCCTGGGAGATAACTCCTTCGGAGAGCATAAGAAGCACATCGTGGATGAAAGAACACCGTGTAATGTTTGCCATGACCCTCACGGAATAAGCAGTATCCAGGGTAACTCAACAAACAACAGCCACCTTATTAATTTTGATGTCAATGTTGTCTCACCCAACGGCGTCAGCAACCTGAGATTTGTCGATACCGGAATTAACAGCGGTTATTGCATGCTGACATGTCATGGAAGGCCACACGGTGCCGGCATGGATTACTGACCGATTGCCATGTAATCATTTACCTTGAAATACGTAAAAACCTAAAAAGAATCTTATGAAGAAAAATCTGCTTCCGGTGTGTCTATTACTCATTATGAATTATATATTCACAGTTAATATGGTAACAGCACAGGATATTACACTTCCCGCACCTGTCAAAACAGGCGGGAAGCCTTTAATGCAGGCCCTTAATGAAAGGGCGTCAGCCAGAACTTTCACAGGGGAAAATCTTTCAATACAGCAGCTTTCTGACCTTCTGTGGGCAGGATGGGGAATCAA
The DNA here is from genome assembly GCA_032127795.1 of Bacteroidales bacterium. GTDB lineage: Bacteria > Bacteroidota > Bacteroidia > Bacteroidales > VadinHA17 > SR-FBR-E99. The sequence goes on from JAQBHM010000253.1 coordinate 5,411, forward strand.
CCGGGAGACCGATAACAAGAGAACCGCACCGTCATCAAATAACAGACAGGAAATTGAAATTTACGTTGCCTTGCAGGAGGGCCTTTATCTTTATGATGCTGATTTGAATAAGCTTAAACATATCCATAACAAAGATATAAGGAAACTTACAGGCACCCAGGATTTTGTTGGCAATGCCCCTGTAAACCTGATTTTCGTGGCTGATCTGGCCAAACGCGGGAAAAAAGAGGAAGATCCAATCACAGATTCAGACCTGCTTTCATCATGGGCAAATACAGGT
>JAQBHM010000254.1:0-3592 GCA_032127795.1 Bacteroidales bacterium
GGACTGATGGTATTTGATCCGGGGAAGAAATTTCTGATAAGAATTGCAGGCATAGAAAAAGAGCTGGCAATGGCAGAGTCGAAAAAGCCTGTTGATACAGCTCGGGCAGCAGTTGACATCCTTACCAATTCAACTGTTGCTGATCTTGTCAGGTCTGAGCTTCCCGATCCATTGATAATAGCAATCATAAAGCGCTCGAAAGTTAATTTTAACCTTGGTGTGGATGATATAATTGACCTGGCAGGCAAGGGTGTCTCCTCGGATGTAATCATGGAAATGAGACAGGCCATGAAGAGACAGTCCTCACAGGTGCCAGTGAAGTAACGTGAAATAATATACGTACATGAAAAGAACTATCTCCCTGTTATTGACGCTGCTGTTTGCAGCTTCCCTTATTCAGGCCCAGACGCCTGAAACCCTGACAAACATTTCTGTCATAAAAATGTCAAAGGCAAATCTCTCCGAAGAAATCATTATTGATATGATCCGGAGCTCTGCGGTCAGGTTTGACCTCAGCGACACTGGCTTGAAAGGGCTGGTATCTGCCAATGTGTCGCCCGGAGTAATTGAAGCCATGAAAACTGCAGCAGGCAAAAAAGAGCAGCCGGTTGTAAAACAGGATGATGCAACCGCGAAAAAGGCAGTTGAGGTGTTACCGGAACCTGAACAAAAGGTCACATATGTAAGACCGGCAGATAAGGCTCCTGAGACCTTCAGCACCCTGACCATTACCGGGCTTAATTATGTAGCCCCGCTTACAGAGCTGGTAAAATTCAATGAAAACCAGTTTAAAGGCCTTGAAGCTACAATTGCTGGATGGGACAAACAGATGCTTGATTATTTAGCGGAGATTGAAAAGGTAAACGGACAGATATTCCAGGTGGAGAGTGAGCTTCGCGAAAAGAAAAATGCTGATGCCAATGCCTATAGCGCCGATATATTGTCACTTATAAAGAAGCTGTCATTGTACAGGGGAACATATAAGCAGTCAAGGGAAGCCATGGTGAAGGCAGGGGATAATATAATTAAAAAGCTGGAAGTAATAAGGAATGAGAGCCTCCGCGATATCGGAAAAAGATACGGAGAGGTGAGCCAGCTTGTTGCATCATCAGATACTGATCCAGCAAATGGTGAAAAAGCAGTTTCATTTGACTATACTAAACAATCAATAAATGTCAAAACGGTAACTTATATTACTCCTGCTTCAGAGATGCTTGCCTGGTACCAGAACGGGATAAATGAGATTTACGGAATTATCAGGGACTGGAATCCCAGGGTTACGAAAATCATTGAAGATGATAACTTTCTCTTAAGCCAGCAAGCCCCGCTTGAGGCAACGCTTGAAACATTAAAATCCAATTCAAAGCTTAACAAAGCAGAGATTTCTACCTTGAAGAAACAGATTTCAGATATAGAGAAAAGCAGGAAGCAACTGGCTGACAGGATGAAAGATGAAAGTAAGGAACTGTCATCCTATATAAAGCAGGTCAGTCAGAAGAATCTGGATTCGGCAAGAGAGAGATTTACTGATATAATTGAGAATATTACGTACGCATTTCAGGAGAAACTTAGCATATAACCTACCTATGTCTGTAATTATTGGATCAGGAATAAGTTCAAAGGCAAAGAAAGAAGCCATTCTCTTTCTGATAGCCATTGCACTGATTGTCTCCCCGGCATCTCTTTCGGGGCAGGGGAACAATAAAAAGAGCAGGGGGAAGCAGGAGACGGAAATGGCGGGCCTTGCCAGGAGCGGAACCGGCTCATACGAGATTGCGAGAACGCTGGTTCTTACCGAGAACTTCAGCAAGGCATTACCTTTATATGCCCGGCTTCTGTCAAAAGACTCTGCCAATGTGTCCCTGAATGCTGAATATGCTTATGTCCTTGCTCTTGACGGTATATATGACGCCGCCCTGGCAAGGCTTGACCGTATCTGGGGCCAGAGGGGAAACAGCCCGGAAGTAAATTTTTATGCATCGCAGGTATTTGCACTAATGGGATATGACCCTCTGGCAACTGAAGTTACAGGTGGTTCTTTCAGCTTTCCTGCTCCGGAATGGATTGCTTCCAGAGCGCCTGAGTTATTGCAGAGACATGGTGGCAAGTACTCTGAGGAAGTCCCGGCTGTGGCAGATGATGCCCTGAACAGCTTCAGGAAGGCAAACAGGCTGACTGCCCAGGGATACTACCTGAAGTCTGCGGCATTGTTCGAGGAGATCACCACCCGGTATCCGGATGAGTTCCTTCCATATGTGGGATACAGCATAGCTCTGGAAAGAGCAGGTATGCTTGGCAAGTCAGCACAGTCAATCGAAGAAGCCCTCACTGCAGTGGGTGACAGTCCTGACCAGGAAGAGACAAGAAAGATGCTCAATGCAAGACTGATATCAGTGAGAAGCAGGATGGGCACCGAAGGTAGACTGACTTCTCCTGTTACGTCCCTGCTGGCAAAAACGAACAGCGATTCCAAAAGACTTATCGCATATGCAGGTGGCATGTTTGCACAGTCTTTCATAAGCATTAACGGACGGTTCGGGATTGTAAACAAGGGGGCAGGCAATACATCCGTTGATCTCGGGATGACAAAGTCCGGAGATGCAACGTCAATCACTGTGGGTTTATCAAATTACGTGCGTCAGAAGGTCTTTGTAGCCGGATACGGTCTAAACGCTGGTTTTGGAGGAGGGGTTTCAACCATATATTTTAAGTTATCGGCCGGACTGAGCTTTTTGAACAGTGACCGGACAGGAAGCTGGGATATATTCCTTGACGGCCAGCAGCCTATTGCTCCAAAAGGATCAGCCACTACGATGGGATTGTCTATCGGACGCAGTGTTTATTTCGGTAAAAGGTAATGGAACAGATGAAACGGATAATAACAGTTACAGCAATCCTGGTAATAGGGTTTCAGGTTGCCAGCGGCCAGAGTCTTATGCAAAAGGCTGAATCATTCAGTCATGACGTGCTTCCTGCATTCAGTACATATTTCAGCTCTGCGGAACTGACACAGAATGATCAGCTCCAGCTGCCGGCCCGGGAAACCTATACGCGAATGTCACGTGACGGCAAAAAGGCGGTGATGGACAACCTTGTAAAAAGCTGGCAGGAATCACTGGTGGTAGTCAAATATGAAACCTCGAAGGAGTTATGGGGGTGGAACAGCGATACCCGTGAGGCAATACTGGTTGATTCATGGGACTCAGACCCGAAACCCGCTGCAGCAGTCTCTTCCGAACCTTTATCCAATACGGAATTACATCCGTGGTTCTTTTATATAGGCAGCGCCCAGCGTATGGACTCGGAAAAAAATATTAACGGCGCCCTGAGCGCCAGGGTGGGGTTTTTCCTGCTTAAGGACACATGGGACCTGGCAGCTACATTTACGGAACAGCTCTCCGGTAATTTTGAAAGCGAAGATATCTCCCTGCAGACAAGCATAGGTATAATGAGCAAACTATATTATCCGATCAGGAAATATAATATAAGTCCGTTTATCGGAGGTGAAGCAGCCCTGAGCCTTGTTAAAGACGGTGAGCCTTCATTCTCTCCATCATTTCTCCTGGGAGTGAGCTGGTTTGTCGGTTCAGGA
>JAQBHM010000255.1:0-5143 GCA_032127795.1 Bacteroidales bacterium
GCCGGTACAGTTATAAAGTATCATTGACCCCATGTTGTTGTTCTGGTCGAACCCTTTCGCCTTGTTGGCAAATGCAAGGCAGTTTTTCAGGGTGAAATTATGTTTCAGTGTCTTGTCATCACTGCCTCCCATTTTAAAACCGTTGCCGTTGGCATTTGGCCCCGCATCGGTTCCGTCCTCAAAATAACCGTTCTTAAATGACCAGCAGTTTTCCAGTGTGGTGCTGATATCATCGGCACCCCTGAGGTATCCGTCCCATCCGTCATCACTGTTCAACCATGCCCTGCACCCGTAAAAAGCATTACCGCTGCCGGCGGTCATCTTCGGCGCAAAGCCGTCAGCATCACCATAGTCCGGCGGGTCAGCATTATAGTAGGAGTCGCAGTTTCTGACGGTATTGTATGAAGCCCCGCCGTCAATCTGCAGCCCACTGTCCCTGTTCCTGTAAAAAGCACAGTTCTCAATTATATTGTGGCTTCCTCCCTCTATCTTCATACCATTGTCACCGGCATTGGTGATATCAATGCCCCTGATGTGCCAGTAGCTGCCCGTGAGCCTGATGCCCCTGTTGGCTCCGTCAAGCGGCTGACTTATAAAATTAAGTACCGGACGCACACCGGGACTGGCAAACATCGATATGAGGGCACCCTCATTCCCGCTTTTCGATATATTTATGGTTGACACCAGAGTGTAATTTCCACCTTTTATATATATCGTCTCGCCGGGCTGAACCATGCTCACCGCCTTTTCTATCGTGAGATAAGGATCCGGCTCAGTCCCGCTGCCGTAGTCGGAACCGTTGGTAGCAACATACCATGACCGCCCGGAGACAGAGAGTGACAGGAACAGAATGAAAAAAGCTGATATGTTCCGTAATGACATCATCCTAAATTTTATAACAGGCATAAATGTGTGAAATTACCCGTTGCTATGTGCATTTTCATGATGACCTGCTGCATACCTGACAGACTTACAGCGTCATTGACACAAACCGGTCATAATCCTTTATACTTGATATTGCATGAAGATGTTTCTTTTTTAACTTTGATATTGGTAATCATCCGGTAACGATATCAGAATTTATACCTCACTAAACTAAGCTCCGGACTGTGAAAAAGATAATTCATATATCAGACCTGCATGTTGGTCATGAGAACTGCGGAGAAAATTTTCGTTCACTGATTGATAACATTGCTTTTCTGAAACAGCCGGCGGAAAATTATATCGTGGTGATCACAGGTGACATTGTTGATAATGCCAATCACGGTGAACAGACGGAAGAAGCCTGTAAGTCTGTTGAACAGCTTAAGGCACACGGTTATACTGTACTGGTTATTCCCGGCAACCACGACTACGGTACCGGCTCCATGGGCAATGCGAAATTTGTTGATACATTCAAGGAACGGTTTTACCGGTCTGTTGATATCACCTATCCCAAACTCGATATAATTGATGAAATGGCTTTTATGGGCCTCGATTCAACAGCCGGGGAGCTGCACTGGAGAGACCGCTTCCTGTCCGAAGGTGAACTGGGGGAAGAACAGCTGATACGCCTGGAGCAGATGCTGGAGTCTCCAGAGGTTGCAGGACTGAAGAAGGTCGTTTACCTGCATCATCACCCCTTTGATTTTAACCTCGGAATGCAGCTGAGAGACAGCCAGCATTTGAAAAAGGTCATTGAAAATAAGATCGACATGCTGCTGTTCGGGCACCTGCACCGCAATCCTGCAACTGCAGGAAAAATATTCCACGGCGCCTGGGGCATTGTACGATGCTATAATGCAGGTTCATCAACCCATAAAAACGGGCATGTCGGGTACCAGCGGGTAATAGATCTCTCAGAAGCCGACCCCAGGATGGACTACGACGGCAATTTCATTTAACTGTGCACATTACCTGTAACCTGGATCAGTGCCGGCTGATCAGGTGTGGTCTTTTCGCGAGGCTTGTACCTCATAAAAAAAGCTCCCCTCTGCATTCAGAAGGGAGCTTATAATCCAATAAATATCTTCTAGAAATGGAAATCAGCGCCAACGCCAACTACCCATGTTGAGGTATCATAGGTCTCAGTGATAGAAGCCACAGGAAGCGAGGGAGTCAGTGTTTTGTCTCCGTCCTTGTACATCGTGTACATGGCCCCGAGATTAATATCAACCTTGGGAGAAACAGCAATGCCAAAACCGCCGGCGAAGGTAGTAGTGTTAAGACTGTATCTCATGTCGTTCTGATAATTTTCATTTACACCGGTCATGGTTCCGCTGTAGCCTCCGCTGATGCGGATCATGTTGCTGAGAGCGTACTCAATGCCTACTGAATATTCAAAGAAGTTTTTGTCTGTCATTTTGATATTCACTTCGGTGCTGCCGTCATAATCATTATTATTGTCGAAGTAGTATCCCATACCGGCGGCAATGTAAAGTTTGCTTGCGGGGCGTACTCCAACGCCAAGGGACATCATTGCCGGCATGTCGGCAACTTTTATTGCTCCGTCCTCAAACATTCCGCCTGCATCTTTGCCGTCATTAACGGTAGTGGTGAGGCTCAGCTTCGTCTTAAATTCATACCTGAGAGCGACATTGAACATATCGTTCGGGGTGATATTTACGCTGAGGATAGGAGTAAAGCCTTTACCTTCCTCAATTGCATCAGCTTCGACGTTTGTCATTCCATCCAGAACAGCTGCCGATCCGTTCAGCATTGTGGCGCTGGAAGCACCTACCGCTGACAAAGCAATAGCTCTCAGGTAGTTGCCCGGAGTGCCTGCAAACGGAGTGGTAAGGCCCGTGTAGGCAGAGGGGGCCGCGGTTATAGTCACGTTTGAAATAGAGCCTTCATAGGTGTTTTTTGCTGTCACAAACCTTCCGCCAACAGCTACTGAAATCATGTCACTGATCTCATATGATACGTTGGCCTGGTATCCGAAGTACACGGAGCTGCCTTTAAAAAAGATGTCAGCATCGTACCCGGTAACATTTCTGAAGGTCGGATCAGGATAACCTGCTCCTGTAATGCCCAGATCAAGAGGCGTCAGCATAACACCCAGTATGGGTACCAGTTCTGATATCCCCATCTCGAAAGAGGGGAGTCCGGTAGCAAACTCAGCACCGCCGCCGCCGCCAATAGGATTGAACCCTAAGGAGAAGGCTAACTTGTCTTTCTTGTATACCGCATATACAGCCGGGAAAATAGGAGCACTGACTTTGCCAGTATATTCAGTCGGATGCTGATTCAAAAAAGTGTAATCATTGGTGATTGTCTTTGTCTGACCAATAACCTGGTTGTTAAGAGAAAAGTGAAACCCATTGTCAAGTTTTGTAAGACCTGCAGGATTAAAATAAACTGCATCAACACCTGTTGAAGCATGACGACTCAATATCCGGGTCATATAGGCACTGTGGTTTGTGTTTGTCACAAGACCACCCGCCATAAGGCTACCGGAAAAAGTTGCCGCAGCAACAATCAATAGAAGTTTTTTCATAGTCTGGGGTTTAGATTAGCATCCATGAGCAGGATTTCTCACATACAATTGCAGCAGTATACATTTTCACTCAGGATGCAAATGGTTAGTTTGAATATTCTTTTATTACAGACTTCAGAACGGGAATAATCCACTCTGTTGACTCCCCCCGTCCATTTATCAGGAAATAAATATAAATACTAATTTCATTTTTGCAAGCGGTTACTCCATTATATCATATAACAGGGGCTTTTTCGGGGGTATTTCCCACCTCTCCGGCTTCGGAGTGTGTGCTTCCGGCATCGGATCTCTGCCATTCGCATGAAAAATCTATGGCTGCCCGGCCTGCACCGTCACTACAGGATATACCTGACCCTGATAGTTACTGTTTTTGTCTGACCGTCAATGAGGGTGAAGCTGAACGAGTCAAACTTTGGCTTCAGCAATCCTGTATGATAGTAGTCTGAGAATCCAAAACCTTCTTTCGGCATCCCCAGAAAGTTATATTCCATTATGCCGTTGCTGTTCTCATCATCCAGCAGGGCGAAGCCGTAGGTGCCAGGCTCAAGGCTGAACTGAACTCTCATTTCGCCATTAGAGATGTCCGCTTTTTTAAACTTCTTTTCCATGAAGGCTTTTTCTTTCTGAAAGCTTTCATTGTCGGTGAAGATGCCTATGGCCATCTGACCCTCAGCCGATCTTATACCCGTTATTACCACCTCCATCTTCTGAGCATTCACCGTCATGGCAGGGCAGATCATGAATAAAAGAAGATTTATAAAAAAAATTTTACCGCTCATTTTTCAAATTTATGATTTTAAAGGAGATTAATGATATCCGGGGATACTAATCACCGTGGCAGGATATCGGATGGCTGTAGGGTTCTTATTGGGAAAGCCGTTATATATGCCTGGGACCCTTAAAACTTTTCTGACTGAAAAATGTTTATTTTTATATCTGATATAGTGCTAACAAAACGAAGCCATGAAAATAAACAACAATGAAGAGATCGTTGCTGCCCCGGTAGAGATGGAGGGAGCTAAGGATGTAAGGATGAAGATGCTTATCGGTCCCGGCGACAAGTCTGACAACATCTTCATGAGACATTTCATCATTGCTCCGGGAGGCAATACCCCGTATCATCAGCATAACTATGAGCATGTCATCAAGATAGAGAGTAACAGGGGCATTGCCGTTGATGAGAGCGGTGTTGAGCACGAGGTAAAAAAAGGGCAGAGTCTCTTCGTGAAGCCGAATGAAAAGCACCAGTTCAGGAATCCTTTCGGTGAGGATTTCGAGTTTACCTGCATCATTCCCAATCCCGCGAAGTAATAGCAGCGGCAATCAATTATATTTCTCCTCCTTGATAAGAAGGAGTACCCTGACCGAAAGAGTCAGGGGGAGGTGGTTTTATTCAGGCCAGACAGACCACCCCCAGCCTGGCTGACGCTGTGCTGACCCCTCCTGACTCAGGAGGGGAAATGAAGTTACTTCAGACCGCATGACTACAAGACAAAGATTTTGTGAATAGTGCGCTTTGTATTAACTTCGGTACAAAATCAACCATCCACCATTAAAATCCTCATCCTATGATCTCTCATGAAATAGATTACAAAATTTTTGGCGATGATATTCAGTTTGTGGAGGTCGAGCTCGATCCTTCCGAGACTGTTATCGCTGAGGCAG
>JAQBHM010000256.1:0-2882 GCA_032127795.1 Bacteroidales bacterium
TCTGTCTTTTCGGTCAGGGTACTCCTACTTATCAAGGAGGGGTGTCCGCCAGCGGGCGGACGGGGTGGTAAAAGTACTTTTGAGACAGCCTCCTCTGCCTGATTCTCTGATGAAGCCCCTGCCGTTTCCGGATTGCCCTGAATTGCATTGTGGCAGGAACGCTTCCTTTCAGAACTGAAGCTTCATTGAGAGGCCGCCATACCGGATTCGCAGATTCAGACTTGTGAGATCCTTTACCGGTAACTGTATAAAAGGTTCAAACACGAAGTGACTGGTCTTGGCAAACGGGAAAGAGTATCCTGCGGAAAAGTTGGCAAGTCCGAGAAAGTCTACGCGGTTAAACGACTCCTGCCTGCTGTCAATCGTTACTGAAGTGTTCATCGACTCATATTTAACGCCCCCGGTAGAATTGTCGACCGTTGACCTTGTGTATGTGTTGTTGAGATTACCCGTCAGATGCTGGTTCAGGTATATCACTGTCGATGCTCCTGTTGTAACAAACAGGTTTGATCCTGACCGTTTGCGAAGTGAGAATACAAAATTAACGGGAACCTCCATGGACAGCACTTCTATATCCGCCTCATAGGAAGTGGTTGTCCTCAACATGCCGCTCACTTCGGGAGCAGTGTAATCAAAAGCCATATCTCCTCCCGCGATGCCTTCCATAGTATAATTATGTTTAGCCAACGCCAGGCCGGGCCTTACTGAGATCCTGCGGGTAAGTTGCTGTTCCACATAAAAACCCATTGAAACACCCTGGGCGACTGATGTCGCATTGTCAATACTGGCCATCATACCCGACAAACCGGTCATAATGGTTGTAGTCATCTTCTCGCGGGGGAGATCAATAAGATCCTTAAGTGCCTTTTTGGGTTTCAGTTTCAACCGGGCCTCAGCATCTTCAGTTACCCTTAATTCCATTGGATTATCCGGAAGATTTGTCCAGGCTGACGCCTCAACGGCTATAACAGTATCATCCGGGAGTGATCCGCCAGCTTTTACAGTTTCAGCTACAGATGATTTATCAGCCACAACAGTTTCAGCCAAAAGTGATCCGCCCGCGTAATCGGATTTTTCCCTGCCTGTTTGCCGTGATTGTGTGGCGTTGATGACTGTAACCTGAGAAGCCAGAGCGGGGCTAACTATGACAGGGGCTGTTGCGGCTGAATCCTCCTTATTTATTGCAGACTCTGTTGATCCGGTCCCTTTCTCCTGTGCCGTCTGCATGACGGGTTCGCCGGCTTTCCGATCATTTATCCGTGCTGTGAAGAGCACCCCCAGAGTCACCAGGACAGCTATCGAAGCAGCTTTGGCCCATAGCGGAAAAACGACGGCCCGCCTGCGCTTACTGCCGTATTTACCTGTAAAGGAGTTCCACCCTTCCCCTGCGAGGTGGTCGGCATTGTAGTTGTCAAAGGCCTCCTTTGCCCTCCGGCTGAACTTTTTGTCAAACTGCTTCATGGCTCCTTTTTACTGAAATAATGTGCTTGTTATAGAGTTCCCGCAGCATCTTTTTTGCCCTGGCAAGGGTCGATCTGGATGTGGAAGCAGTCACTCCCATCATCTGTCCGATCTCCTCATGTGAATATCCCTCTATCTCGAAGAGGTTGAAGGTTACCTTATAGTTTTCAGGGAGGTGCCTGAAAAGTGTCAGAATATCATTAACGGAAAGCTCCGCTTCAATTTCAGGCTCCCGCTCCTCAGTTTCTGTTATCGTATTTATTGAGAGGCATGAATTGTGTTTGAGGTTTTTCCTGTAGTTATCAATAGCCGTATTTACAAGCACTTTCCCGTACCAGGATTTAAACGGCCGCGAAGTGTCGTAGTCTGATAGACAATCCAGAGCTTTCATGTAACTGTCGTTCACTATTTCCATGGCCTCGTTTTCATCACGGGTATACCTGATGCAGACAGACATTGCAAACGAGAAATAGCGCCTGTAAAGGATCTCCTGTGAGCGTGGGTCGCCACCGGCACATCCTTTAACAAGATCCGAGTCAGAATATTTGTGACCATCTGTTTCTCTTCTACCCATTATACCGGTCGGAATTAAGCTCTTCCAAAATAACTCAATTCGAACGATTTTATAATTCCATTATCCATATTTCTTCTTTTACCTGAAGATAAAACCCAGATGCAACTCCAGTCTGTTGAAATGGGTAACTGTTTCCCTGACTGCCCATCCGCCGCCCCACCAGTATTGATCGCGACTAACAGTTGCTTTCTGATACCTGTATCCGATCCCGATATTTACTGCAGTTCTCCTCCAGGTAAACATAGAGATGCCTGCTCCTGTGTTGAAGAGGAAGCCACCTTCAGATATACTGCCTGCTGAAGAATAATAATCGTAGTTGACAGTCTGTTCTGAAGCTGCAAATCCGTAGCCTGATTTAAGCCAGGCATAGGGCGATATCCTTGAGTTTAGCGGCGTGTAATTGAGATCTGCATACAGAGGTATTATAACCACTCCCAGTTCTTCTATTCCGGAGCCGACTCCAATCCCGACACCGTTTTTGAACCGGTATCCGTTTGCAAGATGAAAGCTGAAGCTGCTTTGTTTGCCACTTTCGTTTTTTCCTGAGAGAATGCCGGTGGAAAACCGGATGTAATAACCCTCTGTTTTCAGATTCTTCTTTACCGGATAAGCCAGTGTCTCAAGCGATGATACCTGTGACTTTCCGATCCTGATGATCTGTGGGGTTGTAACCTTAATATCAAGATAGCCGGCAGAATCGCCAACAATGGTCCCCGATATCCGGGAACCATCATTGAGCACAACATTATATCTTCGCTGTTGACCTGTTGCGGAGAGTGTTAGTAAAACACAAGCCGCAAGTGCAGTAAGTCTGAACATTTTTCTATTCTTCCTTAATTGTTATATG
>JAQBHM010000257.1:0-4264 GCA_032127795.1 Bacteroidales bacterium
TCCTTTGAGTCGGTTCCTCCTTTTTTCTGTGCTTCCAGCAACAGTTCCTGGTCGTAATACCTGAGCTCAAGGGTATCAGAATTGTTAAATGCTATGAGCTCCTCAAGGCTTTTTACCGGTGCTGCCTCTCCCAGGGAAGCAAAATATTTGTTCAGCCCGTCTTTGAATTCGTACAGCATGACCTCGAAAGACAAAGATTCAACTTCCCTGTCATAAATGCGGTCTATTTCTATCACTTCGGCACCCTGGCTGCGGATAAAGTCAACAGTCTTCTGCATCAGCGTATCAACTTTGAAATGTGTTCCCCGTGCAGAGGTGAACCATCCGATCCGTTTTCCTTTCAATCCGTCTTCTTTCAGGAATGGGGTATAGTCTGTTAAATATTTACCATCACTCACCAGGGTCTTACTGTCACCCTGGTCAACACCGGTCATGACTCCCAGTGCAATTGCAGCATCTCTTACGGTACGGGCCATGGGGCCCGGGGTATCCTGGGTGAATGATATAGGGACGATACCGCGACGGCTAAGCAGGCCCACCGTTGGTTTGATACCCACGATGCCATTGGCAGTTGACGGGCACACTATGGATCCGTTTGTCTCAGTACCTATTGCAATCATGCAGAGGTTTGCGGATACGCTCACACCGGAACCTGAACTTGAGCCGCACGGGTTGCGGTCAAGGATATAGGGATTTTTTGTCTGCCCTCCTACTCCGCTCCATCCGCTTGATGACAGGTTGCCGCGGAAATTGGCCCACTCACTGAGGTTTGCCTTACCTATAATAACTGCACCGGCTTCACGAAGCCTCCGCGCCACCTCACTGTCCTGCAAAGGATGTGAACCCAGCAGCGCCCGTGAACCAGCCGTTGTCTCCATCTGATCATGCGTGTCTATATTATCCTTCAGCAGCACCGGCACTCCATACATGGGACCACGTGCTATCCCGTCCCTGATCCCGCTGTCAAGCACCTGGGCAATACCCAGAGCCTCAGGATTGATCTGTATTACTGCATTGAGCATTGGCCCCCGGTCATCAATGGCATTGATGCGGTCAAGATAGGCCTGTACCACTTCAGTAACAGTAAAATCACCGTTGCTGTAGCCCTCCTGTAACTGGTCAATAGTGAACTCCTGGAAACGAAAAGAATTCAGGTCAGCTGCCGGCTTGTTTTCAACATTGCAGGATGAAAATGCCAACATGGCAGCAATAATCGGGAGAAGGAGATTTTTTTTCATTTGGATGAGGTTATTAAAATGAACTAATGAACATGTGAATAAACGAAGTTAGAATTATTTTCTTCAGTATTGCCTGAAGACAATGACAATTCCATTTCCGAATTCCAGACCGAAACTTTCACTGAGGGCTTCATTCAGGGTTCCCTGCCACCAGTTCTTAAGCTGAAGATTATTAAGCGGATACCTGAGCCCTTTTGAGGTGATGCGGGTATCGGGGGTGATGCTGAAAAGTGAAACCTGCTGACCGGGATATGTATCCAGTGTCACCGACCGGTCATACGACTCAAAAATGCCCGTGTCAGTGTACATTATTACCTTCAGGTCACGCGAATATTCTGCCAGCAGAGAAATATTCGCCAGGGAATGATCTTCCCGAAGCCCTGTAGCCCCTGTTATTACTACTTCTGCTATTCCCTGTGACAGGCACCACCGTACTGCCTTGGTGAGGTCATTCGTCTCCTGGTCTTCATCACGGTGAAGCACATCAGAATAGATCTCCCTTGTCCTGCCGGATAATGAATCGAGGTCTCCTACGATTGCTCCCGGCCTCAGTCCATGAGCCACCAGGTTCTCAGCCGCCCCATCACAACACACTATAAGGTCAGCCTCTGCCAGGTGTTTCAGAGGCACGCTGTGTGAAGGATAACTTCCGTTTGCAAGGATTACTGTTTTCATGATAGAAAGTCTAAAGTCTGTAAAGTCAAAAGGTCTGAAAGTCCTGCGGTCTTGTTGCCTCCCCTGCAAGCTGGCTCCTTCGCTAAATTTGATCCGCCGACGGCTGGCGGATCAAATTCTTAACGCTCGGCCCTGGTCCTGCGGTCCTGGTAACTGATTATCACCTCTTTTTCCATGCCCGGACACCAATAATTGCCATTACGAAGTATACCAAAAACAATACTGCCGTCGGATAGAGACCGGAGGCCAGATAGACAGCTACGGCAATAGCGTTTGCCACTATCCATACATACCATTGCTCAAGTATTTTGTGTGTAAGCATCCATGTGGCAACCACCGACAGCGAGGTAATCAAACCATCCCACAACGGCACCGGCGAATCGGTCCAGTTAGAGAGTGAAGCCCATAGGCCGAGCCATAATGCCAGGGAGACAAGGAGGCACCATACTCCCGTTTTCAGAGTAAGTCTTCTCACTACTCTTTCACCTGCTTTTCCCTTCCCATGCTCATTGCTCATTGCTCCATGCTTCCAGGCCCACCATCCGTAAATGCTGATAGCCAGGTAATAGAACTGGAGGACCATCCCGGCATAAAATCCGTTTTCCCTGAATACATATATATATACTGCCGAAGTCATGATACCCAGAGGCCATAAAAGTATATTCTGGCGTATCTCCAGAAATACATACAGAATGCCGGTTACCGCTCCGAATATCTCAACTGCATGTTCTGAAATCCATTCTGCCATAGTCTCAGAAAGCTAATGAAGCGCCTAACATATAATGAATCCCTGCCTGGGGAAAGAAATAAGCCCACGTTTTTTCCACCCCTCCTTCAGTCCACATACCACCATAAGCATTGTTCTCATACATCGTATTAAAGAGATTGCTGACTAGCAATCTGAGATCTATCTCTCTTTTTTTCATAAGGTAAACTTTGTAGTTGACAGACATGTTACTGACAAAATAGCGGTCAATGGTGCGTTCGGCACTCTTTGTATTGTCAAAATACTGTTTCCCGACATATTTGCCGCTGAGATTGAGTGAGAGATGCCGGAGAGGGTTAATCTCAATCTCTGCTGAGCCGATAATTCGCGGAGAGTATGCAATGTCTACATTCCCCAGTTCGCTCCACCGGTATTCCACGCTCCAGTCCGAGGTGCTGTAATCATAATAGTAATTTCGGAAGTTGTTGATTGTATTTCGGCTCAGGGTCATATTCAGTTTGAACGCCGCAACAGGTGAGGGTCTGTAACTCCCTGACAATTCTATTCCGGCGCGATAGCTCTGGGGTACATTAGTCATCACCGGGTATCCTGTATTGCT
This sequence comes from Bacteroidales bacterium, assembly GCA_032127795.1. Taxonomy (GTDB): domain Bacteria; phylum Bacteroidota; class Bacteroidia; order Bacteroidales; family VadinHA17; genus SR-FBR-E99. The sequence goes on from JAQBHM010000257.1 coordinate 3,239, forward strand.
GATCTTGCCGGTGGGAACAAGCTGATCACGGTATTGCATGAGATATATATTCATGTTCAGGTTCAGTTTTGCCAATCTGAAGGAATACCCTCCTTCTAGGTCTGTAAGCCTTTCAGGTTTAGGCATCACACTGGCGTCACCTGCGGCATCCTTGAAATTAGAGCGTGCAGGCTCACGGTGAACCACTGATACTGAAAGAAACGCATCGCTGCCCTTGCCGCTGCTCCAGAAAAGCCCGGCTTTAGGGTTGAAAAACCTGTACCGGTGATGCTGGGTCAGATCACGCATGTCATCATCAGGCCCTGACAACCGGTATCCAATATACCTGAACTGCAGGTCGATGAAGCCTGTAAGGCTGCCGGTGATATTGGCACTCATCTTTCCGTAAAGATTAATCTCATCTTTCAGCCCCCTGTTGCGATACCACTCGTAATCCGGAGTGATGATGCCGGGATACTCCATCCAGATGATCCTTCCGTAATGATATCCGTCATACCGGTTCAATCCCCCGCCGGCAGTCCATTCTATATTATGACCCTGCTGAACCAGTGACCATACTGCACCGTAGAATTTGTTATCCATCCATTTTCTCTGGACAAGGTCAGTCTCAGTGATAATATCGCTTCCTGACATGATTGGTTCAAGACCGTATTCCACAGTCTCCCTGTCACTTTTCTGCTCTTCATAGTACCCGGTGCCGCCAGTAAGATGAAGTCCTGTGTTCAGATGCAGACGCGGGGTAAACCTGTGGGTATAAAAGAGATGATAATGGTTCTGACTGTAATTGTCGGTCTCGTCGTTATAGTACCGGTAGATGCCGTTAGCGTCAATATATTCCCCTGCCGGGTTATTGCGTCTGTTGACCGCCAGTAATTCCTGAGGCACGCCCCACCAGCTTATGCCTGTTCTCTCGTTACCGCTAAGGATATTGAACCTGAGCCTGTCAGAGGAGGTTACCCAGGACCCGGTTGCCATGACTGACTTAATATCCGAAGCGCTGTGATCGATATATCCTTCACTGCCGAT
>JAQBHM010000258.1:0-3121 GCA_032127795.1 Bacteroidales bacterium
GGTGATCCTGTAACATAGCTTACAATCGGTTCATTCTTGGGGCGGTGAATAGAAAAAATGGCATTATTCATATTCTTATTTTATGTTTATATTCAATATGCAAATATATGCATAACGGATATCTGTCAAAGTGTGTCTAGATTTAACAATTGCATCGGCACTTTGTTTTGAGACCTTCGGAGGTATGGTTTTAAGAATCAGGATTTCTTTTCACTGACGGCTTCAGAAAAGAGCTGAATGGCCTCGGCAATCAAATCGGGTTTACCCAGGAGATAGGCAATATCATTTTCTGAGATCAGGGTATTGGGTTCCGGATTGGGAATGATTGTTTTATCATGCTTAAGAGCAACGAGAGTGACTCCGTACTTTGTCCTGAGCTCTGTATCAAGGATCTTTTTGCCGGCGAAACCGGAATTCCGGTCCACTTTTACTGCCGTGATTTCCAGATCCGGAATATCTTTAAGGATGGAATAACGGGCATCCTTTGCCTTTTCCCTGAAAATACCGTAATTATCTTCTCTGAGGTTTGCCACGGCTTTCTCAATTTCCAGCCTGGGGATAAGATATTTGCCGAGAATCCTTTCAAAAAAGTCAATTGCCGTTTCAAACTCTTCAGGAATGACCTGGTTTGCTCCCAGGCGGTAGAGTTCCTCAATATCAGTGACATGTTTGCTCCTGACAATGATAAAGGCATGTTTATTCAATAACCTTACCTTGTCTACGATGGCCATGGCTTTAATCAGGTCTCCGACTGAGATGACCACCATTTCAGCAGTGTGGGCATATGCTTTTTTAAGTACCGGTTCATCGGCGGCATCCCCGAAAACCGCATTATCACCCTTCTCCATCTGTGTCCTGGCGCGGTCGGGGTCAAAAATAATCGAAGTAAAGGGAAGCCCCATCCGTTTGACCATACCCGCCAGGTTGATTACTCTTGAATCTTTTCCGATGAGCACGATATGGTTTCTTATTTCAGGTATCTCTGCCTGTTTTACCGGAAACAGTCCTTCTACCAGAAACTGTGGGAGCGGTAGCCGAAGTATCAGGTTGGCAAGTGGCTTTGAGGCTTGTATTAACATTGGGGATAGGGCCATGGAGATGATGGCCACTGCCAGAAAGAGCTGATAATGATAAGGAGTTATGATTTTATAACTCAGCCCCATTCCGGCAAGGATAAAGGAGAATTCACCCACCTGTGCGAGTGTAACTCCCACAACCACTGTGCCGTAAAAAGTGTGGCCAAGAATAAAGGCGGTAAAGCCGGCGATGACTGTTTTAAGTATGATCACAATCAGAACCGTTGACAGCACCAGCCACGGGTTCTGGATTACAAATGCAGGATCAAGCAACATGCCAATAGAAACGAAGAAGAAGCTTGTAAAGACCTCCTTAAAGGGTATCAGGTCACCGAAGGCATTATGGCTGTAGTCTGATTCGGAGATCATCAGTCCTGCCAGGAAAGCTCCGAATGCGAGTGACATGCCCATCTCATGGGTCAGCATAGCTACAGCAAGGCAGATCAGCAGGATGCTCATGAGGAAAAGCTCATGACTGCGTGTCATGGCTATCAGGTGAAGGACTTTCGGAATGAGCCAGCGGTTGCCAATATAAATAAATACCAGGATTCCCACAGCTTTCAGCAGGAGCATCAGCATCTGGTCTCCCAGGTTGCCTGCGGCGCCTCCCAGAAATGGAGTGAAGAGTATAAGCGGGACCAGGACAATATCCTGGAAAATGAGAATGCCCACTATTGTGCGGCCATAGTATGAGGTAAGTTCGGATCGTTCCTGGAGCAGCTTAAGAACCACGGCAGTGCTGCTCAATGCCGTAAGAAATCCTACAAAAAGAGCGCTGGTCCAGGTCATATTATAGACTCTGGCAAGTAGCATGGAGAAAACTACCGTCAGAAGAAGCTGAAGAAAACCGCCGAAAAAGACAGTACGGCGAATTCTCAGGAGATGGTTCAGTGAGAACTCTAAACCAATTGTGAACATCAGAAGGATAACGCCGATCTCAGCCATTACCTCCACATTCTCGGGTGAGCTGATCAGCCTAAGAAGATGGGGACCTGCCACAACACCCGTAATAAGGTAACCGATAATTGCAGGTACCCTGATCTTGGTAAAGATGAAATTGACAAAGGTGGAAAGTGCAAATATTATTACGATATCCTTAAGCACACCCATTTCCATGATCAGCTGCTTTTAAGAATCAGATAGTCACCAGTAAGATATTCATCAAGGAATGAATACCTGTAATCGTCAAGGATCACTCCGTTTTTTATCACGGCTTTGCGTGCCACGCACTCAAATTTGTACCCGGCTTTATCGAGTACTTTTTGTGAGGCTTTGTTGAAATCATAAACATTGGCAAAAATTCTTACGAGGCCGAGGGTTGTTATCCCGAAGTGAGTAGCCAGTTTTACGGCGTTAGTTGCCACCCCCTTATTCCAGAATGGCTCTCCGAGCCAGTATCCTATTTCTGCAGTAAGCCTGAAGACATCTTTGAAGCAATGGAGCCCAATGACCCCGGCGAGGCTCTCCTGGTATTCAACTGCAAAGATCTTTTCAGTGTCAGAACTGAGTGCCATGCCGATGAAGGCATTGGCATCTCTCACAGAGTAAGGGTGAGGCATTGCATCGGTGATGTTATCCCAGACCCTTTTATTATTGGCAAGCAATGCTATATAATGATTATCTGCTGCATCAAGATTGCGCAGTGTCACATCGCCCAGGGTCATTTGTTTCATCTGGCGGAGTTATGTTTTGACTCTAAAGATAATGAATCAATGACAAAGTCACAAAAGAAAGCCGCTCCGCCTGTGGCGGAACGGCTGGGATGAGCAAAAATCCGTGGGCGCAGAATTATGCTCTTCGTTATTCTTCTATTTCATCGGCATTCCAACCGTTGATCCGGAATACCCTTGCATTGCGGTTGTAACCCCAAAAACCAAGGTTTTCCGTTTTCATCTCTTTCTGAAACTTGATCACTGATCCTTCAGGAAGGCTGATGTCTATGTCAACTGTGGAGCCGTTCCATTTATTTCCTTCCGGAAGCGCGAAAAACTCATCGACATAAAGAGTATCACCTGACAGTTTCCAGTTATATTCTATTGCACGTG
>JAQBHM010000259.1:0-3436 GCA_032127795.1 Bacteroidales bacterium
TTGAGGTAATTGTGGGCCCTGAATTTGTTACAGGCAGCACCAGGCTCAAAGCCGGCACTGCCCAGAAGATGATACTCAATATGATCACCACCACTCTAATGATTAAGCTCGGTAGGGTAAAAGGCAACAAAATGGTCAATATGCAGCTCAGCAACATAAAGCTTATTGAGCGCGGTACCCGAATGATTGTCGAGGAACTGAACATACAGAGTGACGCAGCGCGAATCTTGCTTATGGAACACGGGTCAGTCAAGAAAGCTCTTGAGGTTTACAGGGAAAACTATAAGTAATAACATGGAAGATATATTCAGTAAAATCGGTACCGGGCTCACTCTCAGCCAGAAGATAGAACGAAAAATAGAAGAAGCAATAAGACAAAAAAAACTTCTTCCCGGCACCAAGCTGCCGACGGAGAAAGAACTCTGCGCGCAGTTTGCCGTCAGCAGGACTGCTCTGAGAGAAGCCCTGCGACGCCTCAGCGCCCGCGGCCTGATAGACATTAAAAAAGGCAGCGGGATGTATATCACCGAGTTAAAGATAGAAGATGCCATAAACTCCCTGCACCTGTTCTACGACCTGAGGTTCAACTCTGACCTGATCCTGCAGATAATAGAGGTGAGACGCCTCTTCGAGCCCGAGATAGCCAGGCTCGCGGCACGCAACAGAACCGAGGAGGATATAAAGATACTGCAGAATAACCTGAGTGAGCTTGAGAAATGTAATCCGGACAACACACAGCTGGAGGTTGATCTGATAAACAGGTTCCATATGAATCTTTCAAAATCAACCGGAAATCCGATCGTCATTATAAGCCTGGAGCCAGTATACTCACTCCTGCCCCGTATGAGAAACCTGATCTATGGGAATATTGAGGGAGAAAAAGAATACACCATGAAGTATCAGAGGGAGCTTATTGATGCACTCAAGTTAAAGGACAGTCAGAAGGCATACGAGATTTCCGTTGCCCTTCTTGAGCGCAACAAGGAGATTTACAACAAGTATTTCAAGACCACCTGATCTGTTACCGTTTATTTGCTATATCCATGCAAAAAATACTCCTCACGGCTGCACTTGCAGCACTCGGCCTGATTCCACTTCAGGGGCAGGCATTTGATACTTTAAGGACCGGTATTCACCAGGCGGAGAGCGAATATTATTCGGGCATCCTTGACAGGGCATTATTTGATGATAATCTCAAAGTCCCCATCCCTTCAAGGCTGAAGAGTGCCAAAGGCAGCCTTCTGTCACATAAGGTCTATGGCTGGCACCCATACTGGGCTGCGGCAACAGCATACCTGTCATACGATTACGAAGCCCTGACGCATATCGCATATTTCAGTTATGAGGTCGATACTGCAACCGGCGGATACAGCACCCTCAGAGGGTGGAATACAACACCCCTGATTGACTATGCTCACCAGCGTAATGTCAAGGTGACTCTTACCGTTACCAATTTCGGTACAGCAAGGAACGTGGAGCTCCTTTCAGATTCCGTCAAACAGAGATTTCTCTTCACCACTCTTGTTCAGCAGCTTAAATCGCGCAACGGCGACGGTGTAAACTTCGATCTGGAATCAGTACCTGCATCCCAGAAAGCCAATATGGTTGAATTCTGCCGGCGGGCAGTAAGGATGATAAAGGCAGAGCTGCCCCAGGCAGAGATTTCACTGGCGACTCCTGCCGTTGACTGGTCTTCAGCATGGGACTACAGGGCCCTTTCAGGAATCTGTGATTACCTGATAGTGATGGGTTATAACTATTACTGGAGCGGATCATCAACAGCAGGTCCGGTAGCGCCACTGACAGGTGAAACATATAATGTAACACGGAGCATTGACACCTATCTTAATGCAGGAGTGCCTCCCGAAAAGCTTCTGCTGGGGGTTCCGTGGTACGGGTATGACTGGCCTGTGGTCAGCAGTGAACGAAAAGCGGCAACCACAGGTACCGGAACATCACGGTTCTACAATGCCGCCAAAGATCTCGCCTCAACATACGGAAAGACATTTGACCAGGCAACAGGAGTCCCCTGGTCTTCCTACAGTATCTCTTCACAATGGCGCCAGTTATGGTATGATGACAGCCTCAGCCTCTCCATGAAAAATGACCTGGTGAAGAGCAAGAATTTAGGCGGTATAGGTATCTGGGCACTGAGCTACCAGGGCACCGGAAATGAGCTTTGGAGAAGCATCAAAGCATCATATTCTTCAGCTGCTCCCGAAATATGTCAGATAACGAAAATCGTTCCTAACCCGGTAACCGGTGACGCGGTGATAAGTTACTCCCTCCCGTCAAGGGGGCATGTGACAATGAAACTGATAGACATCAGCGGTAATGTCAGAGCGGTATTGGTGAATCATGACCTTGAACCCGGTTTCTATGATCAGAACTTTAACTCTTCCGGATTCAGTGACGGAATATATATATGTGTCCTGCAAACACCCTCGGGAAGGGTATCAAAAAAGATTGCTGTGCTTAAAAGCGACAGATAGCCTTAAAAAATATGTCAAATGAAAAAGTATGCACTGATTATGTTGCTGCTCTGCATTCTTCCTGCCATGAAAGGGCAAATGCCGGAAGCCGTTAAGAAGATTCAGAATGACTACAGTCTTATGGGACTCTCGGTGGTTACCCTCTGTGACGGCCATATAAATGGCTCCTATCACTCCGGATTAAGGGATTTTGAACGCGGTCTGCCTGTCAATGACAGTACAAAGTACAGGATTGCCTCAATATCAAAACTCGTCATGACCACTGCCATGATGACTCTTTATGACAGGGGCCTCTTCAGGCTTGATGATGATATCAGCGGGTATCTGGGTTTCCGTTTAAGGAATCCCAGTCACCCTGACAGGCCCATCACCATACGCATGCTGCTCTCGCATACGGGCAGCATCAATGAAGGCAGTGGCTATGATGCCTTTCTGATGGCAACATATAATAATGTGAGCGACCCTCCTGATTTTTCGCAGCTGCTGACTCCCGGCGGTAAATATTATACTGAAGACATGTGGAGGAAAGAGCCTCCCGGTGAATATTTTACTTACTGCAATGCCAACTTTGGTCTTGCAGGCACACTTATAGAAAAGATCAGCGGACAAAATTTTGATGATTTTGTCAGGGAGAATTTATTCATTCCGCTTGGAATTACCGGTTCCTATACTGCTGAAGGGGTCAGTGACATTAACAACCTTGCCGTGCTGTACCGCAACGAAGATGGCAAGTGGACTCCGCAGACCGATGACTACAGGGGTATCCTCTCCTCACCCCGTGATTTCTCAGGATATAAGACCGGCACCAATGCAGCAGTATTCTCTCCGCAGGGCGGACTAAGGATCTCAGCCGCTGAACTGGCAAGGATAATGATGCTCCACATTGATAATGGGCTTTACAACGGGAAAAGGATAGTCTCAAAGAAGAGCATCAGGCTGATGCA
>JAQBHM010000260.1:0-5560 GCA_032127795.1 Bacteroidales bacterium
CTGCAATAAGAGGGTACGGTTTTTATACTTCCAAACGCATATGGCGTTCTATATCAAGGCCTTTCACTGATGGCAGACCAACGGCCGGATTTCTTCTGTTTAATAAACCAAGCTATAACCCTGGTGATACAGTGATGCTTAAAGCCTTTATCCTTAGAGGGAAGAACCATATTCCACTAAGGAGAGCTACTGACATCAAAATCGTTAAATCCGATTCATACAAACAGGTTAAGATCGCAACCATAGAGCCCTATACCCCCGGAGGATACAGCCACAGTTTTGTGCTCTCCGACACACTGGGACTGCGTCTGGATAAGGATTACCAGGTATATATCACAGCGGCAGGGAGATACAGACCCCTTGTGTCAGAAAGATTCAGATATGAATATTATGATCTGAAAAGTCTGAAACTGAACTTCAGACTACCTGAGTCTGTGCATTACAATGGCAAACCATTCTTTATCGCACTGAAGGCTGTTAATGAAAATGATATGGTTCTGCCTGACGTACGGGTAACTCTCTACATATTGCGTGATAAGGTAAATGAGATATATGACAGACAACTGATCATCAGGGATACTCTTTCCGTGATAAGGGAAAATCTCCTTGCTTCGGGCGAGACCATGATAGAGATCCCTGACTCAATCTTTCCTGATGCAAACCTTGATTATTCAATAGTGGCAGTAGCCAATACATCTGACAATGAGGTTGTCACTGAGACACAAAAGGTAGTGCGGATAAAAAGTAATGAGGAGATTGATTTTGAAATTAATACTGATTCAATTACGTTTTTGCTTAAGGTAAACGGAGACGAAACTGAAAAAAATGCTGTTCTGGTCACTGAGGATGCTTTCGGCAACCAGTCACAGGAAATGAAGATAGATCTTCCGTTTTCGACAAAAATTGATCCGTTCATTAAAAATTACAATATCATTTCCGGCAACATTCGGAAAACCATAGATGCGGGAAAAGTACCTCCCGGGATCACCTGTATCACCAACCGTATCAATGACACCGTTTTTATCATGGCGGGGAGCAGTACAGGTCTCTCATTCAGTTACTTCATCTATGAGTTGAACAGAGAGGTTGAAAGAGGTGTTACTGACAGTCTCCGTTTCAGTCGCAGAGTCATAAACACCAAAATGTGGTATCTCTCTCTACACTACCTGTGGGGAGGGGTGATGAATAACTCTTTGTACGAAATCGGTAACCTGAATAACAAACTGATTATTGAGGCTGACCAGCCACAGTTAATTATTCCCGGGCAACAGGCAAAGATCACCCTTCATGTAATGGATTATAAAGGAAAACCTGTGTCCGGCGCTGATATTACAGCATTTTCAATGACCCGAAAATTTGGCTATACACTCCCCGGAATTCCCAATCTGGCAAAACCGACCAGGCGTAAAGATCTGATAAACAAGTTCAGGGTTGTTCCGTTAGCTGATGCTGATCTCTGGCAACCCTACAGGTTTGAAGATTGGAAGAATGTGGCAGGGCTGGATACCGTCGAGTATTTCAGATTCAGGTATCACCCGGAAGAGGTGTATACCTTCTCGTCTGACATGGGTGACGGCATAACACAGTTTGCCCCCTTTATCTTCAGAAAGGGACTACCTGTAAAAATAAATCATATATATCTTGATCACAGACCACTTTATATAGACATAGCCTCGAATAACCAGCCATATTCATTCAGAGTAGACACTGGATATCATTTTATCAGTATAAGAACACCCGATAATGTTTTTGAGGTCGACAGCATGCGGTTTGACGCGGGCAGGAAGCTTATACTTTCAATTAATGAAACTGATGATCCGGAAAATTATAGAAAAAAAGATGCCAAACCAAAACTGACTGAAGCAGAAAGGAGACGGATAGGTAATTTTTTAATGCCTTACCGGCCAAAATTCAACAACACTATTGCAGTAATCAGTCAGAAAGACAACTTGCTGCTCCTGAGTGAAATCAGTCGCCAGATATCAGACCCCAGTTGGAAAAGCCCGGGCTACGGGTCTGCGGTTGCAGGTCCTGTTCTCCCGGGCAAGGCTCATTTCGAAAGCACTGGTAAATTCCAGACCGATTTCGATTTTGAACCATATTATGAATATGACTTTGCCCCTGGATTGCTGAAGATGAGATCCTTTGAACCGGATGAAAAGGTACCCTTAAAACTGACATCATATGGACGAGAGGAAAACTTCAGAAGCAGTGTGCTTACACGCGAGTATCTCGACTCTGTCCGTAAGGAAATATTAAAAGCCAGGGCCCGTTCGCCATATAATTATACCAGGAATGTGAGAACAGCTGCCGGAAACGGCTCAGTGGAGATATTGAAGAGGATTGAACCTGTAGGAAAAAACCCTGTTGCAAATATACTTTTTTCTGAAAGCCTCCGCAGTATGCACACAAAACGAGGTTTCGAAAATTTCATCAACAATGTGAGCCCCGGATTGTATTCATTTATAGCCTTTTATGATGATGGTGACTACCTGAGGATTGATTCGGTAAATGTAATTGCCAATGGAAAGACATACCTTGATCTCAGCAGCGTAAAGAGAAAAAATGATCCGGATCTCTTTAACAGGGTGGTGGAAATGATTAGCATTTCTGACGGCGTAAACAGACAGATGACATCTGATGAGAGACATCTCCTACAGGAGTTTACACGTCAGGAGGTAAAACAGTATGAAGGGCCGGGTTACACAGTATCGGGGACAGTTGTGGATTCGGATGAAAATGAACCTCTTCCCGGCGTAACAGTGATCTGCAATAGGCCGGAGACAGGTGTTATCACTGATTTTAACGGCCATTATTCGATAAAACTTCCTTATGGAGTTAATGTTTTGACTTTCAATTTTATAGGAATGAAAAGCCAGGAGTATGAGGTCGCCTCTGACCAGACTCTTGATGTTGCGCTGGAGGCTGATCTTATGGCCCTTGACGAAATCGTTGTGATTGGATACGGAATGTCCGGCAAAAGGTCGCTTACAGCCTCCTCCATAAGTGTTACTGAGTCTCTGCAGGGAAGAGTTGCCGGTGTTGAGGTCACCAATGAGAGAGCTATTCAGATCAGGGGCATATCAACTATATCCGGCGGGGAGCCTCCTCTTATTATTATTGACGGCATCCCCTACACCGGAGACCTCAGTGCCCTGGACCCCGAACTGTTAAAAAGCATACAGGTACTGAAAGATCCCTCGATGATCTCCATTTACGGTTCGAGAGCAGCCAATGGAGTGATACTCTTGACCACTCAACCGGGGGGTATCCTTGTTGCCTCCTCAAACAAGGGTGTCACCTTTGATGATTCATTTATTCAACAGGCATTGGAGTCAGGCTCGCTTCGAAGAAACTTCCGTGACTATTCCTACTGGCAGCCCACACTTCAGACTGATGACTCCGGAAAAGTAAGTTTCACAGCAACCTTCCCTGATGACATTACCTCATGGGAGACCTTTGCTATTGCCATTAACGGCAGGCGCCAGGCCGGAGCAACATCAGGAATTATTAAAGCCTTCAGACCAGTTATAGCACAGCTTGCCTCACCAAAATATTTCACGGTGGGAGACTCGGTGAACCTGATAGGTAAAATAATAAACTATGGTACTGCTCCGACAACCCTCTCCGAGAGGTTTATCTGTAATGCAGACACGCTCATGAACAGACAACGTATCCTGAATGATGCAATTATCGATACAATAAATGTCATTGCCGGGGAGAGTGACAGTCTCCGTCTTGAGTTCTCATTTACTTCTGAAACAGGACTTAAAGATGGGGAGTACCGGCCCATACCGGTACACGAAGCCGGACTCAGGATAGATTCCGGCAGATTCATGATCCTTGAAAGAGATACATCAATCACCATTGACCTTGCAGCATTCAGTGACAAGGTGACTCTTACTGCGATGGCCGGCCCGCTGGAAGTTCTGCAGAAAAATAGTTACAGACTGATAAACTATGTCTATTCATGCAATGAACAAATGGCATCAAAACTAATAGGCCTGCTATCAGCAGAAATAATTAACAAGGCACTTGATGAGGAGAACCGCAGTGACCATAGAGAGGCTATCAGACTGATAAGACATCTTTCTGACAACCGCAATGAAGAAGGATTGTGGGGCTGGTGGGGCAGATCCGGCACAGAGGAGTGGATCTCAATACATGTTATTGAAGCACTGATGATGGCTAAGGAACAGGGGTACACTGTTTCTCTTGATAGTGATCAGCTTATAGACAATGCTGTCCTGATACTCGAATCCCCATCTCCTGCTCTTCTTTCCTCAAGACTTTCATTGCTTGAGATACTATCAAAAATCGGGGCCAGGATCGATTTCAACCGTTATCTGAAAATTATCGGTGAACAGCAGCATCTCAGTTTCTATGACAGTCTGAGGATAACCTCTCTCAATCAGAAGAACAAACTTCCAGTTAATCTGGGTTATATTGAAAAAGCCAGACAAAAAACAGTCTTTGGAAGTCTCTTTTTCATTGCTGGTGGTGATCATCGCTCAGTCACCGACAATAATCTGATGACAACCCTGCTTGTTTACAAAATACTGCGTGGTGATTCTACCCAGACAATTGCGGACTTAAATGCAGTTCGTAACTATTTCCTTGAGAGCATGACCTTTGGTGAAAACATTAATACCTATCAGTCAGCATCTATAATCAGTACTATACTTGGTGATTTAGCTGGTAACAGCAGGAGTGTGACCGGCACAAGTATGGAACTGAGCGGACAGGTCTCTGAAACAGTAGAAAAATTTCCTTTTGTTAAAACCCTGCAGCCGGCTGATACCCTTAATATAATAAAGACCGGGCCTATGCCCCTGTTCCTGCATTACAGCCAGACAGTATTCAGAAAAGCTCCCTCTGCAGACACTACAGATTTCAGGGTAACAACCCGTTGGTCTCCTTCAGCGGATAATATAAAATCCGGAGAGCCGGTGAAGGTGGTTACTGATATTGAGTTCTGTAAAAGCGCAGATTACCTTGTAATTGAAATACCTGTTCCCTCAGGATTTGCATACCTTTCAAAGGATAGAGTCTTTCGCGGAGAAGAATACAGGGAGTTTTACCGTGATCACGTGGCAATTTTTATCAGGCATGCCGAACCCGGAAAAAGAAGCTATGAGATTGAGCTCATGCCACGATATTCCGGGAAATTTGTCCATAACCCGGCAAAGGTGTCACTCATGTACTTCCCAACCATATACTCTAATGACACCCTGAGGGAGGTTACTATATACTGACCATTTTTGGACCGTCATAAGAAGGAACAGACTCTTGAGTTAACATACCAAACGTGATATATCCCCCGCATAATTAGTAACTTCACAAATAAAACCGGTTATCAATATGAAGAAGGCCTCCCCCATTACTGCTTTATATAAAATCTTCCTTACAACATCTCTGTCTCTCCTCCTGATTTCAATAACTTTCGCACAGGGCAGGAAAAAACCTGAACAGACTGTCCCCTATTTCCCTCCTTACGGTCACTGGGAGCTGAGGCAGCCTGAAACAATGGGTTTTGATACCGTTGCACTTAACAGGGCTG
>JAQBHM010000261.1:0-9648 GCA_032127795.1 Bacteroidales bacterium
GCTCAAGGGATTTAAATAAAAACCTGATTTATTTTGCACTTTATACTTGTTTTTCTACTGTTGTTGCGCCCACAGATAGCGGGCTTATTATTGGAGAGATGGGTGAGTGGCTTAAACCAGCAGTTTGCTAAACTGCCGTACGGGTAACCGTACCGGGGGTTCGAATCCCCCTCTCTCCGCAACAACCACTGCATGCCGGGCCGCCATTTGGCAGCCCGGCATTTTGTTTTTATGTCAGCGCTGAAAGAGCTTGCTCAGGAGGAGATGATCATAAAAACAAAAGCAATATGCGCCTCCGGCTCATATATGCAGTGGTGTTGCAGGTTATCTCACCGGAGATCACCGAAGAAAATCCCCCTCTCTCCGCAAACAGTTATGAATGCCAGGCCGTCAGTGACGGCCTGGTTTCTTTTTTTACGGGAACAGAAGAGGGAGCTTGCTCCCGATGAGATTACCGGAAAAAAGAAAACATGCGCTGTGCATGCATTCATAACTGTTTGCAGGGTCCACCATTGGGGATCACCGAAGGTAATCCCCTCTCCCCGCAAAGTATGACTTAGCCCCGCCAATTTGGCGGGGTTATTTTTTCCCGAGCAACACAACATTCTCTACATGAAAGGTCTGCGGGAACATATCAATAGGCTGCACCGCCGTTACATCATATTCTGATGCAAGTATCCCGATATCGCGAGCCTGGGTGGCAGGATTGCAACTGACGTACACAATACGTTCCGCCCCTGACTTCAGTATAGCAGCAACAACATCGTCATGCATGCCTGCCCTGGGCGGATCAGTGATGATGACATCAGGCCTGCCTCTCTCCGCAAACAGTTTCTCATTGAGGATATCCTTCATATCGCCGGCAATGAACAGGGTATTGCTGATGTCATTGGCTGCCGCGTTTAGCGTTGCATCTGCCACTGCCTCCCTGATATACTCAATACCTGTAACTCTGGAAGCGCCGGTAGCCAGGAAACAGGCAATGGTCCCGGTGCCCGTGTACAGATCATATACATTCTCACTACCCGTCAGCTGCGCAAAATCCTTAACTATACCGTATAACCTGGCAGCCTGATGACTGTTGGTCTGGTAGAATGACTTAGGCCCCACCCTGAACCTCAGTCCCTCCATCTCTTCCGTGATGAACTCGCTGCCGGAATGGTGAATTGGCTCCTGGTCTGACAGGCTGTCATTATGTTTTGTATTTATAATATACCACAGCGAGGTTATCTGCGGGAACCTCTCTGAGAGATGATCGAGCAGTTTTTCCCTTTCATCCTTCCTGTCCTGGGCCATTATAAGGATTACCATCACCTCCCCTGATGCGGTTATCCTGACGATCAGGTTACGGAGGAAACCCCTGTGATCCCCGAGATAATAGAAGGAGAGTCCGTTCTCAAGAGCGTAGCGTCTTACCTCATTGCGAATGGTGTCAGAAGGTTCAGGAAGAAGATGGCATTCAGTGATGTCAAGGACCTTATCAAAAATTCCCGGCACATGAAATCCCAGTGCCGGTGCTGACACTATCTCAATCCCCTCTGAGATCTCTTCGCGTGTCATCCATCGTTTGTCAGAAAAGGTGAATTCAAGTTTGTTCCGGTAGTAGAAATCGTTTTCAGAACCTATGATAGGTTTTACTTCCGGTATTGCTGCATGGCTTATGCGGGTAAGTGTATCCCTTACCTGTTTCTCTTTATAGAACAGCTGTTTATCATACGGCAGGTGCTGCCACCGGCATCCGCCGCAGGCGCCAAAATGACGGCAGCGTGGCTTTATACGATCAGGAGAGGGGCTTATAACTGCAATAGCAACGCCCTCCATATATCGCTTTTTCTTTTTTTTAAACCTTACATCAACTACATCTCAGGGTATCATTCCTGGAACGAAGAGTACCATGTCATCTACCTTTGCGATGGCATTACCTTCTGCCCCTATATCTGTTATTGTTACACCCCTGAGGATAGGCAGCGTCTTTTTTCTTCCCACCCTCTTTTATCTAAGTGATTTGAAAAACGCCAGTCCTGCCAGTCCTGCCGGTACTATCCCGGCTGAATGGTCAAGCCCGTCAAGTGGCACGTAGGCACATGAGGCGACACTGGTGCCGGCGGTGATCATTGCATTATAAATACGCTGTGACAACACCGGGGGCACATAGGTATCAGCTGTACCATGCGTAAACAGCAGGGGGACATTACTGTCCCAACCATCCACACTGTTAGCTGTCATGGCATCCCTGACACTCTGATGAGCCGGTGCAGAGGCATACCCGCTCACATATTCAGGCTTGAAAAGTTGGGATATCGATTTTGTGAGCTGGTCATTAATCTGCTCTGTTGAGCGGGTCCCGTCATACAACTCTGTGATACGTGTGGCATAAGGCTCATTGAATATGTCACTCAGCGAATTGGTAAAGAGCCCGTGTGTGCTGTAAGCATGTGAAATATACCCGATAAATGAAGGCATTGGATACTCTGTCTGTTCCAGAAGCCAGCTGTTGAAGTAGCTGACATCATAAGAACCTGCACCGCAGGTACATCCGGCAAGGTCAAAATCAGCCGCATAATCCTGTTCCATAGTCTCGAGCAGTGCCATGGTAGCCCAACCTCCCTGTGAATATCCCATAAGGTAGTGTTCATTAAGCACAGTGATATCTTTTGCGACATCCTCATCAAACTCCCGGAGGGCATAAAGCATATCAATCACGGTCTGAACGGTGGACTCCTTATGCAGATAGGGATGGGCAATATCTTCCGATACCCCGAATCCGAGATAGTCAGTGATTATTACTACATATCCTGTGGAAGCTGCACATTCCAGGAGCTGATAGAGAGTGTAATAGGGATTTACTGAAGGAGCATTTGCATAGAGGGTATTGGTGCCGTTCTGATATGCCAGTACCGGGTAGCTCCCGGCTTCGGAGGGAACCGCAATCAGGCCTGAGGCAAGTACATCATTCCCCTTGAATGTGGTATTATATGTGACACTGTAGACTATTACGCCGCCGGTAACATCATCTGTGATCATCGCTACATCAGGATAAAGTGCACTGGCCACATTGAGCAGGGTAAGTATATTGGCCTTCGTCATAGTCACCTCTCTGTCGGCTGATACAAGATATACGTTGTCATCAAAGGGATCTGTCTTCTCTTTACATGACTGTACTGCAAACAGGGTTAAAGCTGCTATCATTACTGCCATGCATCTGGTTGTTCTTTTCATACGTATATAATTTATTTTTAAAGGTTAGATGGAACCGCACATGATTGAAAATGAATTATTTTCATACTTGTTTGTGATTGGGATCAATCATGTGGGTTTCATGACTTTCTTTTATATATAACGCAAAGATAACCCAAATAATATAGACCTCTCTCCAAAGAGCGTGATGTATACTCCGTGATGCACGCTCCATGACACATGCTAAAAGTGCACCCCCTCTTAATTCCGCTGGCTGATGAGACTCCTTCCGCCAGAGGGGGCGGGCAGGCGCTCATTCAGGAATTTAAAATCCGGGCTATTTCTTAACGCTTGCCCCACTATTGCCTAAAGCCTATTGCCTAAAGCCTAATGCCTAATTGCCTATTGCCTAAAGCCTATTATTCCATATCTTTGCACCTTCAATTTTTAATCAGTGGTCTCCATAAATAACGTATCAGTCCTGTTCGGCAGCTTCGTCCTTCTTGATGATGTCTCCTTCCTCATAACGCGTCAGGAAAGAATAGGCCTCACCGGGAAAAACGGCGCCGGCAAATCGACGCTGATGAAAATCATAGCCGGGTTACAGCCTCCCACTTCGGGATCGGTGGAAGGGCCCAAAGAGATGACCATCGGGTATCTTGAGCAGCAGATGAAGATATCTGACTCCACCACCGTTCTTAATGAGACCCTGACAGCATTTGCTGAGCTGCAGTCGCTGGAGGCGGAGATTGATCTTTGCACACACGAGGTGGCTGAAAGAACCGATTACGAGAGCCAGAGTTACCATGATCTTCTCGACAGGCTCCATCACGCAGGAGAGCGATACCGCATGCTTGGCGGTAATGACTTTGTGGCTATGGCTGAACAGACACTTACAGGACTTGGTTTCGGCCGTCATGAATTTGGGCGCCCCACACGTGAACTCAGCGGCGGATGGCGTATGCGTGTTGAACTGGCCAAGATATTGCTGCGTAAGCCTGACCTTATCCTTCTTGATGAGCCTACAAATCATCTCGATATCGAATCAATTATCTGGCTCGAGAATTTTCTTGAGACATACCCCGGTGCTGTCATCCTCGTCTCCCATGACCGTATTTTCCTTGACAATGTCACCAGGCGTACCATAGAGATAAGTCTTGGCAGTATTTATGATTACCGGGTGCCCTACACCAAATATACAGAGCTCCGCAAAGAGAGACGCGGCCAGCAGGAATCTGCATACCGCAACCAGCAGAAGATGATTGAGGATGCCGAGAAATTCATTGAACGGTTCCGCTATAAGCCCACCAAGGCTGTGCAGGTACAGAGCAAGATCAAGCAGCTTAAGAAGGTTGAACGCATAGAGATTGAAGATGAGGACCTCTCATCAATCAACATCAGGTTTGCCCCTGCTCCGCGATCAGGCACCGTGGTTGTTGAGGCTGACGAGGTTTCAAAAAGGTACGGAAAGCACCTGGTGCTCGACAGTATCTCAATGAAGATAGAGCGCGGTGAGAAGGTAGCCTTTGTAGGGCGTAACGGCGAGGGCAAAACGACCCTCACCAGGATGATCCTTGGCCAGCTTGAACATGACGGCATACTGAAGCGCGGACATAATGTAAACATCGGTTATTTTGCCCAAAACCAGGATGAACTTCTCAATGATGAAATGACTGTCTTCGAGACCGTAGACTATATAGCACGGGGAGACATCCGCACCCGCCTGCGTGACATCCTCGGAGCCTTCCTCTTTGGTGGCGATGACATTGACAAAAAGGTGAAGGTACTGTCAGGCGGCGAGAGATCACGGCTGGCGATAGTGCAGCTCCTGCTGGAGCCCTTTAACCTCCTTCTGCTTGATGAACCCACCAACCACCTTGACATACGTTCAAAAGAAATTCTTAAAAAAGCCCTGGTGAAGTTTGATGGCACATTAATTGTGGTCTCACACGACAGGGATTTTCTTGACGGGCTGGTGACCAAGGTGTTTGAGTTCCGTAACAGGAAGATAAGAACCTACCTGGGAGGCATTTCCGATTTTCTGGCTTCACGGAAGATTGAGTCGCTGAAAGAACTTGAGAAGAAGGAGACAAAGGAGACCAGACCGGCCAGGGAGGCAAAACCAGTCAGTGAGAAAAAGGAAAATAAAGAGATAAGTTATACCGCAAAGACAAAGGAGAAGAAGCAGTCCCGTACCAGTGAAGCTGTGGTTGCAGTGACAATAGAGTCAAAGCCCGACAGCAAAATGAAGTATCTTGAGAAGAAGGAGACGGAACGGGTCTACCGGAGACTTGTAAAGCAGGTTGAGGAGAGTGAGGCGAGCATAACAGAACTGGAGAAGGAAATTGCAGTGATGGACTCAAAACTGGCATCAGGAGATGCCGCGGTGGTTAACGATACGAATTTCTACAGCGTCTATGAAGAGAGGAAACAAAAGCTTGACGCCATGCTGATGCAGTGGGAGAAAGTGCACACTGAACTTGAAGAATTTACCTCAGACTACATGAAGCAAGATGATCACTCTTGAAAGAAAATACCCTGTAAATGTTTTTGACACGGATCATACCGGGCGAATGAGCCTGGGGTCACTGTTCAATTATTTCCAGGACCTTGCCGGTCGCCATGCATCGGTTCTGGGATTCGGACGCGAACACCTGATGACCAATGGCTTTATCTGGGTACTGTCACGAATGAGTGTTGAGATTGAACAACTGCCGCTGTCATGGGAAGAGGTGACGGTGCGGACATGGCCCCGGGGTACCGATACCATCTTCGCAATACGTGACCTGGAGATGTATGATTCTGACAACAAGAGAATTGCGGCAGCCTCATCCTCATGGGTGATAGTAGACTACCAAACGCGAAGGTTGCAGCGTCCTGACAAAGCCCTCTCATACCTTAATGCCACCTTTCCTGAGACAAGGGCACTTGACTCCAACGCCGTTAAAGTGCCCCCGGTGCAGGAAGACCACCGGACAGTAACAGAGATGACAGCCTCGCTGGGCGATATTGATGTAAACCTTCATGTGAACAATGCAAGATACATACACTGGGTGACAGGCACATATGATACGGAGTTCATAAGTGCCCATTCTCCCTGTAAGGTTGAGGTGAATTATCTCTCCGAGGGATACCGGGGAGACATAATAAACATCATTACGGCAGCAGACGCTGACAAGACAAACACATTCATCCATTCCGTTGTCAGAAAGGATGATAATTGTGAGCTAAGCCGTATCAGGATACAATGGAGATAGATCAGGCTTTAAAATCTTTATTAACTTTAACCCATGGTTGAACGCTTCAGAGACAAGATTGCATTAACAGCCGTCATTCTGGCGATGATGCTCATGAGCACATCGTGTTATGTAACACAGGTATCTGCGGATATAAAAGACATGTCATATATCTACAATCCGACCAGGAATGTCTTTACCCCTTACTTTACAGTGTTCAATGAAAATGCTGAAACGGTTATTCTCTCCGTGCGTCTCAGAAGAGGCGAAATATATTTCAATGAAGCCAATCCCGAAGGTGTGCCGATGGCTTCACTGCTTTTTTCCGTGAGGCTTTTTGATAACTCTCTTGGGGGTGTTCTTGCCGATACTGCCAAGCTGAAGATTGATCTTCGCCGTGAGCAGGTAACCGGGGAATATATATGCAGGTTACCTTTGAAGGCATTTGAGGGCAAATCCTATTCCGCCGAGGTTAAGATAATTGATCTGCTCAGACAGCGCACCGTACAGTCATTCGTGGATTTTGAAAGAGCAGGCCCTTATAACAGACTGAACTTCAGGATAAGAAACAATTTCAGTTACAGTGAACTTTTTTCCACCACTCTTAAAAAGGATGAATATATTAATATTCTACATCCTTCAGCGCATTTAGATACGCTGTGGATTTTCTACTATAAGCCGGTGAAGGCCATACCTCCGGCGCCTTCCATGATCCTGCCTGAGGTGACAACCACGGAGGAGCCTGAGAGGATTATTCCCCTGCCCTATTCGGACACATTGCCGATAATGTTCCCTCGTGAAGGCATATACATGATCTCTGTTGACAGTCTCATCCGTGAAGGCATTACTCTTTTTAACTTCGGAAGTGATCATCCCACGATGAGCAGTCCGGAAACGATGATACCCCCTATCTCCTATATTGCAACAAAAGAGGAGATGGATTACATGGTTAATGCTGAGAAACCCAAGGTGGCACTTGATGATTTCTGGCTGAATCGCACAGGGAGCATCGAGAGATCCAAGGAGCTCATCCGGATATACTATAACCGCACCCTCTTTGCAAACTACTATTTTACCTCATACAAGGCAGGGTGGCTTACCGACAGGGGCATGATATACATTATCTACGGTCCCCCGGATAAGGTTTACAAAAATGCCGAGGGGGAGAGCTGGGGTTATAAGAAGCCGCCTGTGAAGAGCCGCTGGGGATCGAGATATACTATGGAAGATAAATATCTGTGGTTCAATTTCGGCAAAAAGAAAAACCAGTTCACCGATAACGACTATACACTAAACAGGGCTGCCACGCCCGTGAGCTACTGGGATGTAGCCGTAGCCCGATGGCGCAGCGGCAAGGTCTTCAGGCTCGATAATCCCGCAGAACTGCAATGATGCACAGTGAAAAAGAATTTATCTTCGGGATGCACCCGGTGATAGAGGCAATAAAGGCCGGAAGGCAGATAGACCGCGTACTTGTTAAACAGGGACTGCGGGGAGAGCTCTATACTGAGCTCATGAAAGTTATTAATGAGTTCAGTGTTCCATGGCAGGTGGTGCCGTCGGAAAAGCTCGATTACCTCACAAAGAAGAGCCACCAGGGAGTGATAGCATGGCTGTCGCTTATTGAGTTTCAGGATATCGAAAAGCTGCTGCCGATGCTCTTTGATCAGGGGACAGATCCTCTTCTGCTGATGCTCGACGGGGTCAGTGATGTGCGTAACTTCGGAGCCATTGTAAGGTCTGCAGCATGTTTCGGAGCACATGCAGTAGTTATTCCCGAAAAGAACTCAGCCCGCATTACTGCTGATGCCGTAAAAGCATCAGCCGGCGCTCTGAATTCCTTTCCGGTATGCAGAGTTCCCAGCATCACCAAATGTCTTATCTATCTCAAGGAGTCAGGATTAAGGGCCGTTGCAGCCACCGAGCGTGCCACAGAGGCTGTCAGCTCTTCAGACCTGAAAGGACCGGTGGTAGTTATACTGGGATCTGAAGACAAGGGAATAAGCCGTGAGCTGCTTGACCTCTCTGACATACGGGCCTCCATACCTATGGCAGGAAACATAGGATCACTCAATGTGTCGGTCTCAGCCGGCGTGATCCTGTATGAGGTTATGAGACAAAGGAACGGATAACCTATTTTTTAAGACTCTCTATATCGCTGCCTGCAGGATTCTGGAATACCCGCAGACCAAATTGAGTGACTACAGCAAAAATATAATCGAATATTCCTGACTGAACAGCCTCGTAAGGCACCCACTGATTTATCTTGCTGAAACAGTAGAGCTCCACGGGCATACCGGTCTCAGAAGGGGGCATGTCACGAACCATGATAGGCAGATCTTCATCAATATATTGATGGTTTCGCAGGTATTCCAGCATATATGCCCTGAAGGCATTCAGGTTTGTCAGGGTCGTCGCTTCTCCCTGCATAATGTTTTCAATCTCTTTCCTGTTATCATCAAGATAAGCTTCCAACAGCGGCTCCTTCTTCATCTGTCTCACAAGGTCAGCATTCAGAAAGCAGATTGACCTGACATCAATACGTATATCCCTCTTAATACGCCTGACACCAGCTTTCTCCATTCCCTTCCAGTTCTGGAATGATTCAGATACGAGTGAATATGTAGGAACCGTCAGCACCGTCTTGTCAAAATTCTCCACCTTGACTGTATGAAGTGAAATGTCTATTACGGTTCCGTCAATATTCCTGCCCGGTATTGTAATCCAGTCGCCCAGGTTCAGCATCTTGTTCTGTGAGAGCTGGATACTGGCAACCAGACCCAGTATTGTATCCCTGAAAACGAGGGCCAGTACAGCTGTGACGGCACCGAGCCCCGCAACAACATTGGTCAGCCTGATCCTGAATAGGATTGAAATAATAACAAGTAAACCTGCAAAGGCAATGAGTGTCTGAAAAAGCTGTACATATCCCTTGATAGAGCGTCCTTCAGATATAGGTTTCAACTGGTATATACTGTACCAGCCGTCAATAAACGCTATGACAGTCAATATTACAAAAACTACAATATATATTTCGGAGGCCTTGTGTACAAAGGTGAGCCAGTAAAGGTTCTCCTCCAAAGCCCATGATGCCATGAACCATACAACCACACCGGGGATGACCCATGAGAGCCTGTAAAAAGTCTTTGACTCCAGGTATTTATCATCATAGACAGACATTGTCTTCTTAACCCATGCAGTAACTGATCTGATAAGAATTGCTTTGGTGATGATC
>JAQBHM010000262.1:0-20963 GCA_032127795.1 Bacteroidales bacterium
TGCAGGATTGAGAACCAGGTAACCTCCGGTTTTTGAAAGCTTGTATGATTTAAGTACCCGGTGAAGGATTCCTGCATGAAAGAAGAGGCCTGATTTAATCAGGGAGTGTATTGTAATCTGGATCAGGGCAATATATATTCCCGCCCTGCCGAAGCTTAATGCAATGAGGACTATGCCCATATGCTCAACAGTTGAATATGCAAAAAGACGCTTCAGATTACTTGCTTTCTGCATATAGACAGCGGCAGCAAGAAGCGAAAGCACGCCGGTTATAATCAGGACATGGTTTATCCATTCAGCAATTTGTGAGTCTGCCATTGATGAATAGACCCTGAAAAAAGCGATAAAGCCTCCATTGACAAGAGCAGTAGAGAGAAAAGCGCTGACAGGTGCCGGCGCAACATAATTTGCATCAATACCAATTGTATATAATGGAAAAACCTCCAGCTTCGAGCTGTATCCTGTAAGAATAAGAATAAAGGCAATCTTCAGGTAAACAGGGTCTATATTTGAAAATGAGCTTTTCAGGCTTCCGTATGACATGTCTCCCGTCTGGCCTACACCGGAAGTGGCACTGGCGAATAAGATCCCAACATAAGCAAGTGCTATCCCCACGGAACAGATAAAGACATATTTCCAGGTGGCTTCCAGTGACGCCAGGGACCTGTTATGATTTATAAGACCTGCTGCAGAGAGGGTGGTCAATTCAATAAATATCCATGACACAATGATATTATTTGCCGTATAAACCCCTGTCAGTGATATATTCAGGGCAATAAACGAGAAAAAGAAGAGAGAGCGCTTCCTCGGCGGGTCATTCCTGACATAACCGATGCTGTGATAAAAAGCGGCTGCTGAAATGAGGGCCATCAGCAAAAGGAAGATAATGGCCAGTGAATCATATGAAAAATATCTCAGCTCAACTCTGTCAAAGTTTGCCAGTGTATAAACTGAAAATGAACCCTGCAGGAGTACAAACAATGAAGTAACGATAATTGAGCCTTTCTTTCCGGGGAAAAGAAAGATAATGCCTGCAAGGATTATTCCGCATATAAAGTATATCCCGGCCATCAGTCAGTCAGCTTTGTTAAACTCTCAGCCTCAAATCCCCCCATTTTATGACCTATCCTTGTCAGAAACATGCTCATAATAAGTACTGCAATGAAAATGTCAAGCAGAATACCTGCATTCACCAGCAAGGGGAACTCCTTTCCTATTGCAATTGAAAAAAGGAAAACTGAATTCTCGATTATCAGAAATCCCACCAGATGTCCGAAAATGAGCTTACGGACACTTATCAGCACAAGGCCTGTGAATAGGGTGAAGAATGCTATTACCAGGAAAGTACTGTCAACCATGGGAATAGCAAGTACCTTGGCCAGCAGAAGGCTGATTCCCAGGGCAATGATCATAATAACAACAGTGTAGTTGCCGGGCAATGATCTTTTATGAACATTGCGTATGCCTGTTCTCTGAAGTATTTTCCGCAGCAGGTATGGTACTACAAGAGACTTGAACAGTACGGTTTCAGAGAGGATCAGGATCAGGTTGACATATGAAAAGTTCTCGAGTTGAGTGAGAGCCATTCCGAACAACAGTATACCCTGGAGCATGTAGACCTGGATATAGTTCCTGAACTTCTCAGTGGCTGCGATATAGACAAGAGAGATGCCAAACAGGACGTACAAAAGGATCACCATCTCAGAAGATATTTTTAGTGAAGAGTATTACCACAAAAAGGAGCAGGGATATGAGAGTCAGGGTAAGTATATACTGCTGATTCCTGTTCATTTTAAACCTTGATCGGAATGATTCGGTAAGACCTATCGCGCCAGCAAACAATACCTGAACGGTCACATACATCGCCACTCTTACAGGAGGAGTCAGGTCCCAGGGAATGATTGCAGATGCTATCAGACTTCCGAATATTGCGAACTTAAGCATCGATGTAAGCTGGATCAGGGCAAGGTTAAAGCCGCTTGTGTCAAGCACCATAACCTCATGTATCATTGTCAGTTCCAGGTGTGTTTTCGGGTCATCTACCGGAATGCGGCTGTTCTCAACCAGTGTAATATTACCTATTATATACGCCACAATCAGTCCAAAGACCAGGCTGTAGCCCTCACTCTGTGTAATATCAAAGATCCCAGAGAGGGAGAATTCTCCGGTGAAGACCGTCAGACCGGCAATGAGGAGAAAAAGAGCTGGTTCCAGCAACATTCCATACAAGGCTTCACGGCTGGCACCCATACCTTCAAAACTGCTGCCACTGTCAAAAGCGCCGATTATCATCATGAATCTGCTTAGCGCCATCAGGTAGGCAAACAAAATAAAATCACCCCTGAAGCTCACCACCGGTTTGAAACCTGCAGCCGGAACCATCAATGATGCTACCAAAACCGAAGTCATTACAACCACCGGGGCAATCCTTGTAATTATTCCCGATGTTTCACTGTAAACAGTAACCTTTCTGAAAAGCACCAGAATATTTCTCCAGGGCTGCAGGATTCCGGGACCCTTCCTTCCGGCTGAGACACTCTTGACCCTGAGTATCATTCCGGTGGTCAACAGTGTCGTTGCAAATATGAGAGCGAGGGCAATCATTGTTGATATCCTGTCATATTATTTTAAAAACTGTAAGCAAAAAGATCATGACCAGGAACATAAGTGCATAAAGAACATAATGCTGAAGCTTTCCTGTCTGTATCACTGCGGCTTTTCTGAGCAGATTTACAATGAAGTTTGCCGGACGCATGATCAGCTTCGATCTGAAGATATCGGTTGAACTGGTATGAAAATCACGTTCGCCGGGAAATATCTCACTTTCCTTATAAATAACTTTTGAGGCCCCGTTTTTTATTACTGGCCTTATCAGCCCGGCGTACTCCTGGATAAAGGAAGTGGAGGTGTACTGTTGCCTTGCATTGACTGCTGTATAACCGCATCCCCAGGTAGGTCCGGTGACAGGTTTTCTGCCACGCTCACTGAATATTCTTGCGAGCCATATCAATATTCCAGTTGCAACCATTATGGCAACAACGAGAGAAATATATTTCAAAGGCGTCATGAATGATGCAGAATCAAAAGCAAACCCTGGAGCAAAGAGTGTGGAAATCACATGTGTAAGCGGTCCCACAATCACAACCGGGACGGCGCCAATGAATACAATCAAAATTACAGGGAGAAGTTTGGCGAGGAGCATCACTTTACCTGCTTCAGCAGGTGCTTCCGGAGCAGTAGTACGCTGCTGACCCAGGAACATTATGCTGAAGACTTTTGTGAAACAGAATATTGCCAGCCCACCTATCAGAACAAGTGATACCATGGCAAGAGAAAATATCAGAAGCGGATAAAACCCGAGACTGCCAATGCCACTGAACAATGAAAAATAAACAAGATATTCAGAGATAAAACCATTGAACGGAGGAAGTCCGCTGATAGCTACAGAACCTATCAGAAAGGCCATGGCAGTATATGGCATGAATTTCATTACCCCTCCCATCCTCTCAATATTTCTTGTATGCAGCCGGCTTGTCACGGAACCTGCACTGTAAAAGAGGAGTGACTTGAAGAGTGAATGGTTCAGAGTATGCAGTACTGCACCTGCATAACCTGTAACAGCAATAAGGGTATTCCCCGTCGCATTTCCGAATATGCCAAGACCGATCCCGATTCCGATGATCCCGATATTTTCAATGCTGTGGTAGGCGAGCAGTCTCTTGATATCATGCTGAAAAATAGCCATCATCACGCCAAAAAGTCCGGTAGCAGCTGAATATAAGATCACCGCAATTCCAATGATATACATTTCAGACTGCAGGTACATGCTTACTCTCAGGATGCCGTAAATGCCCAACTTGATCATCACCCCGGACATGATACCGGAAACATGTGACGGAGCAGCAGGATGCGCTTCAGGAAGCCATGTGTGTAGAAGAAGGAAGCCTGCCTTGAGCCCGAACCCAATAAAGAAAAGAAGAAAAACAGGCCAGTTGGGATTATTGCTGAAGAAAAACGAAAGATTGTCAAAGGAAACATTTTCTGATCCTTTTGAAGCGATGATCAGGGCAAAAAGGATGAAAAGCATTCCAATGTGCATCTGAACGAGGTAATTAATACCTGCTGCCATAGTACCTTTAAAGTCATAATCAAATATGACAAGGATAAATGATGAAAGGGTCATTATTTCCCAGGCTATCAGAAAATCAAAACCATTTCTGAAGAGAACCACAAAGACCATAGAGATGTGGAGCCATGTCAGGACAAGATAATGAAGCCTGGTCCAAAGGGCAGGTTTATTCTTTAAATAGGGTTTGAGATAACCGGTAGAATAAATGAACCCGGTGGCAATGGTAAAATTTATAATGAGAATAAACAGGGCACTCAGTCTGTCACAAACAATAGAAGCAGGAAGTGCAACGTCAGGCATTACACCGTTTAAAAGTACAGAGACTGCCAGCCATGAGGTGGCCAGTATGGATATGAAAATAAAAAATCCTGTCAGTATTAATGAAATCTTCTTCCCTGAAGACAATAGGGCAATAGCTGTAATAAGCAGATATACAAGCAGATGATACATCCTGATTTTACACAAATTCAGGAGCGAATGTATACAATTTTCTAATAAATCACTACTGTCTAAACTTCCAGCTGGTTAGAACTTCCTTCAACGCTCAGCACCCTGGTATTGCCTCCCTGCAGGAGATTCGGGTCAACTGGCGTGTTAGCACTCCATGCACCGCAGGTAAAATCGGGTACATCAATTGATGATGACCTGTTCGCTACAGACCATTCGCTGAGAGGGGTGACAGAGCTCCAGAGGGCAGCGTCATAAACATCCTGGTCAAGAGGCAGGCCATTGCGCAGACAGTCAATGAGTCTCCAGTCCATTATGAAGTCCATTCCACCGTGTCCTCCCACAGTCTTTGCCATCTCTCCTACTCTCCTGACTATCTCAGGAGTATACTGGGCCTTTAGGCTGGCAAATTCTTCAGGAGTGGCCCATGAATGACCAAGGGCTATCCTCTCTGGTGAAGGCCATTTTCTGGCAATACCCTTAGTTCCGCTTATAAGATGTATGCGGGAGTAAGGACGCGGGCTTGTAACATCATGCTGTATCATGATTGTCTTGCCGGCATTGGTTCTCACTGTGGTTGTATTCATATTGCCACGGTACTTTTTGCCCGTAAAAGGCGTATAAAAAGGATCTTCCTCAGCCAGTGCTTCAAGTTCGGCAGACATCTGGAAATCAGCGGTTGACATTGATGTCAGGTATTCCATCCTGTCTCCCCGGTTGATATTCATTATCTGGCATACAGGGCCGAGGCCATGTGTAGGATAGAGGTTACCGTTACGCTGATTTTCTTTCAGTCTCCACATGTCAGCATACCCGTTCTTATCAAAGTTCAGATAGCGGAGGTCATGGATATAAGATCCCTCAGCATGCACTATCTCGCCAAAGATGCCCTGTCTGGCCATATTGAGTGTTAAAAGTTCAAAGAAGTCATAGCAGCAATTCTCGAGCTGCATGCAGTGCTTCTGAGTTCTTTCAGATGTTTCAACCAGTTGCCAGCACTGGTCGAGGTTAATAGCGGCGGGCACTTCGGTAGCAGCATGTTTCCCGCATTCCATGGCATATACAGCCATGGGGGTATGCCATGCCCATGGTGTGCAGATATATACCAGGTCAATATCAGGGTCTTCGCACAATCCCTTCCAGGCCTCCTCGCTACCACTGAATGATTTTGCCTGTGGCAGTCCGAATTTGGTAAGCATTGCCTGCATTTTGTCTACCCTGTCAGGATACTTGTCACACAGGGCAACCACCTCAACACCCTCAATATGAGTCATTCGCTCCACAGCACCCGGCCCTCTCATGCCAAGTCCGATTACCCCAATTCTTACCTTGTCAAGGGGAGGTGCGGCAAAACCGCTCATATTAAACTTCTGTGAGTGCCTGGCCAGTGCTGCCTTTTTTATTTCCGGCAATGCACCTTCGGCTTTAATGTTGGGAGCACAAGATGTGACAGCTCCGGCTGCAACAGCGCCTGCTCCGGCAACTGCAGCGGTACGGAGAAAATCCCTGCGGTTTGTCTTCATAGTAATCAGGTTTGTTTAATAAATTGCTTTATGTGTGCAATATACTAACTTCCTGTTTACTCTCAAATGATCAAAAAAAGAGATCACAAATCTCTCTTTTTCCCTGACCTTATCTTTTTTAAAAGATCACCTGCCAAAGAGCCAACCAGGTAACCAAGTACCATCCCCCATGGTATCATCAGGTACCAGTTTGACTTTATCGCGCATGTCCCGGATACACATCCCACATACTTCCAGTACAGAAATCCTCCTACTGCACCAGCAACTGTTCCGACAATCTCCGGAATATTCCTTTTAATCCTGCTGTTCACTGCTTCTTCACTTTATAACTCTATTTATAACACTCCTGAGAAGATCTTGTTCTCTTATCTTTTCCTTTTCCCATGTCAGGTCTTCAGCTGCCTGTTCTGCTTTTCTCTTAAGTGATGCCAAAAAGAACTTATCATCCCTGACACGATTGAGGGTTTCAGCAATCGCAGCCGGAGTGACCTCACTCAATATCACACCGCAACCATAACCTTCTACCAGTGTCTTAACTTCAGTCAGCGGTGAGGCTATCACAGGTATACCGGCAGAAATATAGTCGAAAAGCTTGTTTGGAAGACTGTACCGTTGATTGACACAGGTATCCTTATCGAGTGAGAGGCCTACATCGGAGCAACGTGTATAGCTCATCATTTCCTCCCATGGCATTCGGTTCAGAAACTTTACTTTATGGGATACCCCTCTGAGAGCCGCCAATTCAATAACACTGTCAATGGCATCCCCGGAACCGATTATCAGGAGCCTGACTCCAGAGGTAAGAGCCATGGCCTCAATGAGTTCTTCAGCGCCACGGCCAGGATTAATGCCTGAGCCCTGAAACACAGCCAGAAGATCATCATCCCCGGCCCCGGTGTCACTGCGGCTACGCAAGACAATACCTGCCGACGGCATAGATACATTGCGGACAACAACGGCGCTGACCCCATACTCCTCCTTATAAAGAGCAGCAATAGAAGGACTGACTGTAATCATCCATTTTATCCGGGGCAGAGTTCTCCTTTCAATCCACTTCCATACATTGTGCTTCAGCCTCCGCTCAGCAAGCCCGTGCTGGCCGGTGAAATATTCATGCGAATCATATATCAGTTGTCTCCCGAACAGTTTTGAGATCATGAAGGCAGGCAGGAGCGTGTCCAGGTCATTGGCAAGATAGAGATCCGCCCTCCTGAATAAGAGTGAAAAAAAAAGTCTGATATTAAAGGTCAGATACATCAGAGGGCCTTTTGAGAATGGGATCCTGAGCCTGACTATCTGACTGTTCTCTTCAGGCAGTTTCTCTCCCTTATGGCATCTCCTTCCGATAATTGTCACGTCAAACCCTGTTTCCTTAAGAAGTGATGAATGTTTCAGAACTCTACGGTCAGTTTTGACATCATTAATAACTGTTATTACAGCCCTCATTATCAAATCATTGATATAATATTATGATTGAATGCCCCGGATAAAGATAATGAAAGATACATAAGAATTATTTTAACTTTGTCTGACCTTATTTGTTAATCCTATAATGATGGATCAGAAAGACCCTATTATTGTCCATATTGTCAGTTTTAACATTCCTTATCCTCCTGACTATGGCGGGGTCATGGATGTTTTCTACAAGATCTCGTCACTCAGGAAACAGGGTGTCGGGGTTATCCTTCACTGTTTCACCTACGGCAGATCAAGATCCAGGACACTTGAGCGAGAGTGTCTGAGAGTTCATTATTACCGGCGCAATCTTAATCTTTTCCTCCTGTTGAGGAAGCAACCCTTCATTATTTTGTCACGTGAGAGTGACAAGCTTCTTAATGAACTAAAGGCAGATAACCACCCAATCATTTTCGAGGGGCTCCATTCAACTGCCTACCTTGGGCATCCTTCGCTGAATGGCCGCATGACAATGGTGCGAACACATAATATTGAGCACCTGTATTATAAGAACCTTGCACAGGCTGAGAAAAACCCTTTCAGAAAGATTTTCTTTGAGGCGGAGTCACACAAGCTTGAGAAATATGAAACCCGGCTGACAGAGGCCTCACTCCTTCTTCCTATTTCACCCGGTGATACTGATTACTTCAGGGCAAAGTACGGCAGGACTCTTTTCATTGGGCCCTTTCATCAGGCTGAGAAGTGTGAATCAATGCCCGGAAAAGGCACCTTTATACTTCTGCACGCTGATTTTTCAACCCCTGAGAACAATGCTTCGGCATTATTCATTATTAGCAAAGTGGCTTCAAAAT
The DNA here is from genome assembly GCA_032127795.1 of Bacteroidales bacterium. Lineage (GTDB taxonomy): Bacteria > Bacteroidota > Bacteroidia > Bacteroidales > VadinHA17 > SR-FBR-E99. The sequence goes on from JAQBHM010000262.1 coordinate 8,367, forward strand.
GGAATTACCGTACAGTACTGGCAGGGAGAAAGCCATCTAATGAGCTTATGCGTGCTGCGGCTGAGTACCCTCATATTAAGGTCATCCCAAATCCTTCACAGCAAAAGATGACCGAACTTATCAGTGAAGCCCAGATTTGTCTTCTTCATGCCACGCAAACTTCAGGGATGAAACTGAAGCTTATCAATGCCCTCTGCTATGGAAGGCATATCATAGCTTCCGAACCTGTTGTATCAGGGACCAACCTTGAAAGCCTGGTGCATATTCCGTATAAAACCATGGAATGGTCAGCACTGGCTGACAGGCTCATGGATATTGATTTTTCTGCAGACACTATTCAGCAGAGGGATACTTTGCTGCTTAAGGTTGCTGACAACCAAACCAATGCAATAAAGATCATCGAGTCTATCCACAGACACAATGTACATCCTTAATAAAGAACTTAAGGAACTTAATACCTTTGGGCTTGCATGCAGGGCGAGTTCCTTTTTCCAGTTCAGCGCTGAAGAGGAGTTGGTTTCCTTTATAAAGGCAGGCAGGGCAGAAAAGTCAGAAATCCTTATCCTTGGAGGCGGCAGCAACCTGCTTTTCAGCAAAGATTACAAAGGACTGGTTATTCACCCTGCAAATACCGGGATCAGGTTGGAACATCTGACTAATGACCATGCAACTGTAAATGTCTCAGCAGGTGTAAAATGGGATGATTTTGTTGCCTGGTCTGTAAGTCGCGGCCTGGGAGGTGTGGAGAACCTTTCTTTCATTCCCGGTCTGACCGGTGCTTCACCTGTTCAGAACATAGGCGCTTACGGCTCCGAAACAAAAGAGACTGTTATCAGCGTCCGGTGTGTAATGCTCGACAGCGGGAAGGTTGAGGAACTGACATCCGGTGAATGCCAGCTTTCATACCGTGACAGCATCTTCAAACATGAACTGAAAGGCAGGGCAGTTGTTACGGCTGTCCGCTTCAGGCTCACCCGGCATCCCGAACTGAATTTCTCATATCCTGATCTGGCAAATGAATGTGAACTTATTGGAGGTATATCTCTTGACAATGTCAGAAAAGCTGTGATAAACATCAGAAGACGCAAACTACCGGATCCGGCGGTTACAGGAAATGCCGGCAGTTTCTTCAAGAACCCGGTTGTCACAGGGGAAAGATACATTGAGCTTTTAAATGAATTTCCGGAGATCCCTGGCTACCCCCTTGCTGACGGCAGTGTCAAGATACCTGCCGGATGGATGATTGACAAGCTTGGATGGAAAGGTAAAAGGAACGGCGATGCCGGTGTACACCCGGCACAGGCTCTGGTGATAGTGAACTACGGCAATGCCGTGGGAAGCGAAATTTTAGCCCTGGCTCAAAAAATTACCAGCTCAGTGTTTGAGAGATTCAAGGTGGAGCTGGAACCTGAAGTCGAGATTATCTGAACTATTGGTAGATCCTTCTTCTGTTCAGTTCCCTCTGGTAGGCATTGGCGTACCTGTTATGTTCAGCGAGGGTTCGCGAAAAGTGATGATAACCGGAGAAATCTGATTTCGCCACAAAGTAAAGATAATCATGCTCTTCAGCATTAAGAACAGCCTCAACAGCTCCTTTTGTAGGACAGCGTACAGGCCCGGGCGGAAGTCCGCGATGCATATATGTATTATAGGGAGAGACAACCTTCAGATGCTGGTACAAGACTCTCTTGATGGTGAAATCATTTAGCGCGAATTTAATGGTCGGGTCAGATTGCAGCGGTATTCCGAGACGCAACCTGTTTAGGTACACTCCTGCAATACGCTGTTTCTCATTATCTTTTGACGCTTCATCATCAATAATTGATGCAAGGGTTGAGACTTCCACAGGATTAAGTCCTCTGCCTTTTGCCGCCGCAAGACGTTCATCATTCCAGAAAAGTCCGTATTCCCTGACCATTCTTTTGTAAAAGCCTTCAGCGTCAAGGGTCCAGTAGACCTGGTATGTGTCAGGGATAAATACCGAGATGACAGTCTGGCTGGTAAACCCGTCTTCAGAATAATTTGAGGGGTCAGAAAAAAAAGCCATAAGGGCAGCTGAGTCAGCCTCTATCTGCCCGCCGATTTTTCCTGCCAGCTCATTCAGGGTCCTGATATTGTTGAAAGTGACATTCACCGGGGTCTGTCTTCCGGATCTGAGCATATTTATGATGGCATTATTGCTCATACCCCGGTCAATAGTGAAATATCCCGGTTTAACTGATCCCTCGAATTTCTTAAAACGGGCCGTGATCATGAAACTGTTTCTGCTCATCAGGGCATCCTTAGACCCCAGGGTATCCATAAGATCGTCCATGACTGACCCGGTGGGGATGTAAATTCTGTAGGGAGCCTCACTTCCTGTATTGGATCTGAACAGGAAACTCCATGAAAGAACTGCTCCGGTCACAAAACCAAGAGCAAGAATTACAACAAATAGCAGCAGTCTCTTTTTCATTGCAGTGACAAACTTACAAATTTGACATCAATCTTTCACTCTCTCAAGAACAGGTCTGCCCTTGCGTATTTTCACAACCCTGCATATGAGGTTGTTAACTTCAGGATATTTATCCAGGACCAGCGTATGACTGAATCCGTTACGGTCAAAAACTTCAGCTAAGAATCCCTCTCCCGTCTCCAATGATGAACAGGATGCCACTGATACAATCATTACATCGCCCGGATGAAACCATGGATTCTCCGGCTCAATGCTTTTTCTGCTTCCGCTGCTGTACCTTACAACCCTTCCCCTGAAAACAATGCCCGGTTCAAAGCCATAATGCGAATAGTATCTGACTGCCAGCAGATGCTCATCACCGTTGCTGTCAACGGCAGAATAATATTTATCATCTTCGGGGCCGGCAACTATCCCTGTGATACTGAATTCATAGCTTTTGCCCTCTTCAAGGCTTACCAGATCCTCAGTATCAGTCTTCTGCCTGAAGCGAAGCCTCCCTTTGGAAATCCGGTCAATGCGAAGGCGGACCTTCTCTCCGGCTTCAGGCCTGGAATTCAGTAACTCCAGCGGTGCCACAGCATGGTTACCCATAAGATCCTTAATAGTTACCTGTTCACTTTTGTACCCTTTTTCATTGATAAATTCAGATATGCCATCCACAATAAAGTCATAGCTCTCTCCTTCAATATAAAAGGGGTGCAGAGGTTCCAGAAACACTTTTCCGCTGCAGTTTATCTTATCTACCCTGCATCTGACGGTTCCGGGCGCAATGAGATCATAACCGTGATAATATTCAAGAGGCAGCAGGTATTTTCTGCCGTCAGGTCCTCCAAGCATCAGGTTGACACTGCCACCCGGCAACTCAATTTTTTTTAAGGCATCAAAAGTGTATGTCTTTCCCTCTTCGAGTTTCATACGTCTGTCGGATATCAATAGAGAGGACCAAAGATACGGGCAAGAGACTCCCTTGATCTGTCCGTTCTGCTTCTCTGTTCCCAAACATTGGCTTTAATCTCTTTGCAGCCCTTCAGATCATCAAAGAAGAGAGTGCTCAGCTCAGACGCAAATTTCCAGTCATAGATGAGTGCGGTTACCTCAAAATCGAGGTCAAAACTCCGTATATCAACATTTGGCGACCCCACTGAGGCAAAGACACTGTCAACAAGGAGATACTTTGAGTGGATAAAACCGTCAGTATAAAGATATATTCTTACCCCAGCCTCTATCAATTCACTTATATAAGATCTTGTATTCCAGTTTGCTATGATAGAGTCTGTTTTTTTCGGAAATATCATCCTGACATCGACACCGCTCAGAGCTGCTGTTTTAAGAGCTGTCAGGAGGCTTTCATCAGGACTGAAATAGGGAGATGTCAGGTAGATTGATGTCTTTGCCGTGGCTATAGCTGAGAAATATACCTGCATAATTGTTGCCCAGTCTGTATCGGGACCGCTTGATGCTACCTGAACCAGGCATCTGTTACCTGTTTTCGGGGGATTAATGACAGACTCAACACCTGACACCGGATTGCCGCTGACAAAGTTCCAATCAGAAAGGAAAACGCTGTCAAGTGCTTCCACGGATTCACCTCTGAGCTCCAGATGGGTATCTTTCCAGGGTCCCAGGTCAGGCAGCCCGTGCAGGTATTTATCTGCAATGTTTAATCCGCCAACAAAACCTGTTATGCCGTCTACTACCAGAATTTTTCTGTGATTGCGGTAATTGATCTTGCTTGAGAAACTCGGGAAGCGCACAGGCATGAACGGATAAATGCTGATCCCTGAAGCCCTCACATCATTAAGATAAGACTTGCCAATATTCCAGCTGCCTACATCGTCATAAATAACCCTGATCTTTACTCCTTCAGATGATTTTTGTTTCAGCAGGTCCATGAACTCGGTACCCAGTACATCAGGTTCTATGCGGTAGAACTCTATATGGATATAATTCTTTGCACCGGCTATTGCCTCTTTCATGGCCGGAAAGGCTTCATTTCCGTTTTTGAGAAGCTTAATGGTGTTGTCAAGGGTCAGCACTGACCTGTTGTTCTTTAACAACAGTCGCATCAGGTGTGCCTTCGACTGTATGTCACTGCTCTCGCTCGCAATAACGGCAGATAGAGTGTTTATCTGAGAGGCTGCAGATTCTGAGAGCATTTCGTTGTCTGCCAGGCTTTTGCGACTGTATATCTTTTGCTTGCGGTAGTTCTGTCCAAAGAAAACATATAGTATTATTCCGGCGACAGGAACAAGAATTATTACAAGCAGCCAGGAATGTGTCTTAAGTGGATTCCGGTTTTCCAGGACGATCATAACAGAGATCGTAATAACAGTAATAATATAGAGGATTGCAAGTACTCCCTGAATCACTGTTATGCTGTTACCTGAGCTTATCATAATGCTTTCGCCTGGCCTTCACATGTAAAAATAAAAAAACTCTCCCGCTAAACAACGGGAGAGTTACATTTTATTAGGTGAACCTCTTAGAATATCAGGCCAACATGTACTAAAAGTGCTCCTGTTCTGTCATCAAGGACGAAGGTCTCACCACCGATTGTAATATTTTCTCCGAACTGGTTCAGGCTGCCTTCATAGCGAACATCAATCGTCAGTTTCTTAAGAAGATCAACACCAATGCCTGCCTGGTATCCGAAGGTAGCTTTCTTATACGTTGCTCCATCAATAAGTTCTTTAGGATCATTTATCAGGAATGAGGCGGCAGGGCCTGCATTAATCCTGAAAAAGGCAACCTTAATACCAACCAATAGAGGGATGTTTACCTTCGTGAACTTCTGCTCAAGGAGTTCATCAACAGGAGATCCGTCAACCAAACCAGTGTATGTCAGGGTGTTGGTGGCTGTGGCAATTAACAGTTCCGGTTGAACATAGATGCCGGCGAAGGAAGCCCTCAGAAAGGCACCGCCCTGGAATCCCCATTCAGCAGATTTGGCTTTTTCAAGGACAACATCAACATCTGCCTGTGAAAGGTCAAGATTGGTAAATGTAAAGTCAGTACTTACACCGGCTTTAAGGCCAAATTTAACCTGAGAAAACAGTGGTGCTGCCAGTAGAAGTGCAAACAGTAGGACTAGGATCTTTTTCATTGTTATAATGTTTAAGTTAAGATGATATATTATATCTAACGTGAGAAAAAGCCTAAGGTTGCATATAATGGCGAAAATCGGTCTTTTTTATTGTTTTTTCCTTAATTCGGCAAAGATCACCTTCTTCATTGAGTCAAACTCCCCACGTTCAAAAAGGCGTGTAAGAAAGATGATTTTGCCCTCCCTGTCAATGATTATATTACGGGTGACGCCGGCTTCAGTCTCGGCGAAAAGTGAAAATATTGCAGCGCCCGGATCGAGAGCCAGGGGGTAAGTCACCTTCATATCCTTTTTGAACTTTATGACTGTCTCTTCAGGCTCATCCCGGTCAATGCCGATAACCACCAGCCCCTCTTTACTGCCGGGGATCCATATTTCGCTTTCAATGAACGGCATTTCCTTTCGACAGACGCTGCACCAGCTGGCCGTGAACTGAAGCATGACAACCTTCCCCCTCAGATCGGAGAGTGAATAGGTTTTACCTCCGGCTTCCACAATTTTGAAATCAGGGGCTGTATCCCCTACCCTGACCAGGTACTGATTCTCATATACCGTCTTTTCCTGCGCGTTGCCTGAAATTGTCATCAGAGCAAAGGCAGCAAACAATATTGTTCCTATTTTCATGCTAATGTGATGTTTTAACTGAAATCAAAAGTATCTTTTTTTCCTTAATTTTCAACACCTCCGGGCTTTACTGCGTTTTATCCTTTGCCTGTTGCCTGTAACTCTTTATTTTTCAGAGCTGACTCTCTTCCTCCTGGTCAGGACACGGCTCAAGGTATGAGCTGTTCTTTGTCAGCTCCACATATCCGCGACCGTCTCCCCTGAGGCCATATTCAAAACAGAATGACCATTTTACACTTTCCCTTGTCTCCACCAGGTGGGTAAAAAATGTAAAGTTGTACCCCAGGGCTATCAGGGCATCACGGTGTAACTTCCTGTGTCCGTCATCATACAGATCGGACAGGATCTTGCGGTTTCTGCGCAACAGACCGTGAACATTCCGTACAAAATTGTTTGTATCACGGTTAAGCCGGTTATTGTAATTATTGCGACACTGGTCGGAGCAGAATTTCTTATCAGACCGTCCGAGAAGCTTTTCCCCGCAGTCGAGACACACACGTTCCACAGCGTAATGTTTTGATAAATATACAAAAAAACGTTTACAAACGGATATAAACGACTCTGAAATGACTACAAGCGGTTAATAACCGGATTGATTGGTTTGACGGGTGCAAATTTGTACCGTTAACATTATTGATAACTTAAAAATTAAAAAGATGAACGCATTAAGGAACAGGGTACAGTTGATCGGTCATCTCGGTCATGACCCGGAGATCAAAACGCTTGAGAGTGGGAAGAAACTGGCACGTTTCACGGTTGCCACCAACGAGAACTACAAAAATGCAGAAGGGCTAAAGACCGAGGAGACCACCTGGCACAATGTTGTTGCCTGGAACGGCTCCGCAGAGATTGCTTCCAAATTTCTTAAAAAGGGTAAGGAAGTGGCCGTTGTCGGCCGAATCACATACAGGCCTTACACAGACAAGAACGGCGTGCAGAAGAGTTCCACGGAAATAGTAGTGACTGAAATACTTCTTCTGGGTTCGCCAAAAGAGAAGGTTGAAAAGAAAGCTGCAAAAGGGACGCAGGGATCAGTGGAATAATGGTCCGCGATGAGAGGCTGCCACGGCGTGACCGTGGCAGCCTCTTTATCTATTTACCCATATAGTCATAGAGATCGACATTTGTCCGGTAGTCATCAAGGAGGTGCTCGGCAAAATAGTACCACATCAGCCGCTCAAAATAAACGGAATAATTACCAAACGAATGACGCTGTCCGGGCATGACCATGAGATCAAAACGCTTGTTGGCCTTTATGAGCGCATCAGCAACACGGATGGTGTTTCCGGGATGAACATTATTGTCCCTGTCACCGGTAACGAGAAGCAGGTAACCCTTTAACTTTCCGGCCAGGTCCTGATTCTTTTCTATACCTGCTTTAAATATGACCTTTACCGTATCGCCTGTCTCCCCCTCTTTCAACTTGATCTTTTTTTCCGTCTTTTCAACACCGTCATGGGTCTCACCCCACCACTGGTTATAGATGTTGTTGTCATGGTTTCCGGATGATGATACTGCCACATCATAAAAGTCAGGATATGACAGCAACGCAGCGGTTGACATGAATCCGCCTCCCGAATGACCGTAAATACCTACTCTGTTGATATCTATATAAGGATAGATATCTGCAAGCTGCTCAATACCATATTTGTCATCTGCTAAAGGATAGTCACGCAGATCATCATATCCAAAGGTATGATAATAGTGGCTTCTCTGGGGGCTTCCACCACGGTGGCCGAAATTGACGACAATGAAACCCAGCTGGGCCAGAGCTACATTGTATCTTCCTGATACACTGAACGTATAAGGCACACTTTCAGTCTGCGGCCCGGGATAAACAAATGAAATGACAGGATACTTGCGGGTTGAGTCAAAATCGAATGGCCTGTAGATTACCCCGAACAGGTCTGTGACCCCATCCCTGGCCTTTATCTTAAATGTTTCCGGCTTCTTCCATCCTGTACGGTAGAGCTCTGTGAGGTCAGGTCTTTCCAACTCCATCAACACATTTCCGTTATTGTCTCTCAGTACTGATTTTGGCTCCAGATCAACCCTGGAATAGTTGTCAACATAATACTTCGAACTCTTTGACATGCTTAGTGAATGACTTGCATCTTCCCTGGTAATAAGGGTCATCGCACCTCTGTCAATTGAAGCCTTGTAGGTAAGACTGTAGTAAGGGTGTATCTCCTTTTCCCTGCCGAAAGCCTCAAAGTAAATCATTCGGTTCAGGGTATCTATCTGTTGTATTCTGCCGGTAACAAAATAACCATCACTTATCTGATTCAGAAGCTTGCCGGTGCCGTCATAATGATATAGCTGCCCCCACCCGGTACGCTCAGACCACCAGATAATGTCTTTTCCTTCATTGAGTACTGACAGCTGTGCATATTCATTGTTGAAATAAGGCCATATCTCCTCGCTAAACAGCACTTTAACAACGCCCGTTATTGCATCAACAAGGCAAACGTCAAGGTTCTTAAGAGGACGGTCTTTGCGGATAACAATAAGTTTATCAGCACTCTTCTGGGAACTCCAGCGTACATCTATTGTCTGGTCTTTCCATTTGTCAAGGTTTATGTCAACCCTGCCGCGTGTGGCAACATCAAAAACGGTAATATGATCCTCCGGGACAAACTCCTCCCCGGGCATCGAATAGCGGTATGTCTCAAGTGTAGGACGCGGTGATGAAAGGACATCGATCACAAAAAGATCTCTGACCTTTCTGACATCTGATCTCTCAGCATAAAGCTTCTCTGAGTTTTTAAACCATCTGACAGCAGGATACTGCTTTTTGGTTTTAGAGGTGTCATTGACATTGCGGGCATAACTGAAATATTGTTCGCCGTCTGTCGTCAGCTGAATACCCACACTGTCCTTGTCATGCCTCTGCATTATAAAAAGGTTGTGGTTCAAGGAATAAGCGAACCATGTGCTGTCAGGAGAAAACGCTGCCCACCTGGGCTCTTTATGGTCTTTTTTATGAATAGTATCCTTTAAGACTAATTTGCGGGATGACATATCATAACTGAACCTGACAGAGTCTATCTGGAAGGTAAACTTCGTGGTGCTCTTCTTGTCAAACTTCAGCTCCTTGATAGGCAGGTCGAGATCATTATAAGGCTTCCTGGTGACCAGGTGAAGCTGTGATGCCATATACCGGGAATCAAAAAGCGGCTGTTTCACTTTTTTTGCTGCATCAACATACCACCAGTTCCTGCCTGATGGAGTCTTATAAGAATACCAGAAGAGATCATTTTCCTCAAGCCATTCAGCCTGTACTGTAAGATCCCCTGTTCTGGTTGTCAGGTTTGCGGTGCTGAACTTTTCTGCAGCCTGAAAATCAGCTTTCTGGGCATAAGCTGATGCTGTCAGTGTGATGATTAATATTACTACAGTTAACTTTCTCATTGGGTTATTTTTGCGATTGCTAAAAATAACCCAATTTTATAACTCCTGCCCTTACTCAATGATGTTAAAGGGCAGATTTTTGCTACAGGGCATATTGATTATTAAACAGTGTCCCTGCCTGCTCTCAGGGCATTAAGGTTAAGGTCAACTATCTCTTCTCCTTTGCGTGCGAAGAGTTTCCTGACAGCATTTTCAAGGCTGTCAAACGGCACAGAAATAAATGATGATGCTGCTCCGAGGATGACCATATTCCCTGCCTTTGTGGAACCCAGCTCCTTAGCAATGGAATCGGCATCAATTACTTTGCTGTTATGTATCTTTTTTATCTCTGCAATAATCGCATCAGCTTCAGGGTATTCCTGGATATTTACATAGGGGACAGAGTTGGTGACAAGCCATCCTTGTGCAGAAAGCCAGGGGAGATAACGCAGTGACTCCATTGGCTCCACTGAGATAATAAGATCTGCACTATTCGCGGGTATCAGGTCGGAATGTATCTCCCTGTCTGACAGTCGCAGATGTGACTGGACGTCGCCGCCTCTCTGGCTCATGCCATGCACCTCCGACTGCTTCAGGAACAGCCCCTGCTCAACTGCTGCGAGTCCTATGGTCGCTGCTATTGAAAGTATACCCTGTCCGCCTACTCCGGCTAATATTATATCGCATTTCATCTTGATACCTGTTTTATTTTTTTTCTGCCGCTCCGGCTTTCTTATTCCTGGTTGCCGTCTGAATACATTCTCTCTGTGCCAGGATAACTGAAACTCCTTTATATGCAAGTTCCTCCTTTAACACGGCGGTATTCGCTTCATGATTTTTTCTCAGCGGAATGATGACCTTAAGATGGTCAGGACTAACACCCAGTCCGAGACATATACTCTCAATACGGCCGGTAGCCTGTGACTTCTGTCCTCCGGTCATTCCGGTAGTTGAGTTATCAGATATAATGATGGTGACCGGTGAGTCCTTGACTACTGCATCGAGAAGTCCTGTCATGCCCGAATGGGTGAAGGTTGAATCTCCGATCACGGCCACTGAAGGAAATAGCCCGGCATCTGAAGCTCCGACAGCCATTGTCACCGATGCTCCCATGTCAACGCACGAGTTAATCATATTATAAGGAGGCATAGCCCCCAGGGTATAACAGCCGATATCTGAGAATACTTTTCCCGGACCGTATTCGAGCAAGGCTTCAGCGAGTGCCTCATAGACATCTGCATGACCGCAGCCCTTGCAAAATGAAGGCGGCCTCTGTTGTACCAGTACCGGGACCTCTCTGCCTTTTAAGAGCTTCATTCCCAATGCCTTCGCCACAATAACAGGATTAAGCTCACCGTCACGCGGTACCGTTCCGTCAAGGCGGCCCATCACCCTCACATCCCTGTCAAGCAACCCTCTGAGCTGCTCTTCAATAAATGGAAATCCCTCTTCAAGCACGAGAACCCTGTCACAACTGCTGACAAGTTTTTCTACCGCTATTTTATCGACCGGGTATGTGGCTACAGAAAGAATGTTATACTTATTTTTTTTATCGTCCAGGTTTTCAAGCAAATAGTTGTGTGCGATACCGCAGGTAATAATGCCAGTGTCCTTGTGTGATCCTGCCATCAGCCTGTTATAGCCTGAAAGTACCGGATCCGATTTCAGTGCCTCGAATGTCCGTGTCAGGATCCTGTATTGTTTCCTGGCAATAGCAGGAAGAAGAACGAACTGTCTGGGATCTGAAGGGAGAGAAAGAGTATTGGGTGACCGCGGCTGCCTTCTTGTCACTGAAGCGCGTGAATGTGCCAGCCGGGTGGTAATCCGAAAAAGGACAGGCAGCCTGTACTTCTCAGAGATCTCAAAAGCGTCAAAGACCATATCGTAAGCCTCCTGCTGATTTCGGGGTTCGAATACCGGAACGAGTGCAAATTTCCCGTAGAACCTTGAGTCCTGTTCATTCTGCGATGAATGCATTGACGGGTCATCAGCTGATACAACTATCAGTCCTCCGTTCACACCGGTGACGGCAGAATTAATAAAAGCGTCTGCTGCCACATTCAGACCTACATGCTTCATGGCCACCATGGCACGCAGACCCGCATATGACATCCCCAGTGAAGCTTCCGTGGCTGTCTTTTCATTCGATGACCATTCACGGTGAATATTCGCCTCAGCAGCCTGTTTTGAAGCTTGTACATACTCCATGATCTCAGTGGAGGGGGTACCCGGGTAAGCATACATGCCGCTCATGCCGGCATCCAGCGCTGCCTGCGCAATTGCTTCATCACCAAGCAGTAAAAGTTTTTGCATATAATTGAGATTATAATATTTCCTGCATTAAAGGTCCGGTAAAGATGAAAAGAAATTGAAAATAAAAAAACAGCATTTATCATCTTCAGCCGCACTGAAAATAATAATGCCAAAGCTTCGGAGTACATTTAATGATCAGAATAACTTGTCGAGATCGTCAGGGATAAGAGGCCTGATGTTGTTATGCACAAAATCGAAAGCAAAATCTTCTATTTCATCACGGACGGAATTGAAAACCTTCATGATCTCTTCCTCAGTGCCGGAAGCTTTGGCAGGATCTATAAATGAATGATGCAACCGCACCGCTTCACCGGGCAAATAGGGACAGGCTTCCCTGGCATTGTCACAAACCGTAATGATATAGTCAAAATCCGTCTCAGGGAGCTCGTCAACAGTTTTAGATTTGTATCCTGAAATGTCTATAACGGCATCCATCATTGATTTAACGGCATTCTGGTTCAGCCCGTGCGCTTCAATGCCCGCGCTCCATACATTGGCAGCATCTCCGGCATAGTAGCGGATCCACCCCTCCGCCATCTGACTGCGACAGGAGTTACCAGTACACAATATCAGAATATTCAATTTTCTCATACTTCCTTCATCTTCTCAGGCTATATTAAAGTTAGGTTAAAATTACAAATCAAAGATCATAATTGTTTACTTTACATCGCATTTCAAATTATTTCTATTGAGAAAGGTCATTTTAATAGGC
>JAQBHM010000263.1:0-10392 GCA_032127795.1 Bacteroidales bacterium
GCAACGGAGAGTGAGACAAAGATTTCTGTACTGTTAGAATATTCATCATCTCGCTGAGCATCTGAAAGAAGCAGATATCCCATTATAATATTCGATGCCATCTCAACCAGTCGGCGGGCATGAAAGTCAGTAAGTTCATTATCGCCTGCAGATACCACCTTTGCCACAGTCTGTTCATACTCTTCAGTAAGTGACATGAGACTGCGGTGGACATGTTTCAATTCAGGAGCGACATCCATCTTTTCATATTCTCTAATCTGTGCCAGGTACCCTCCGGTGATCACTCCCCTGATTGCTGCCACAACCTGCAGTTGAGAAGTGCCTTCATATATTGATGTTATCCTGGCATCACGGTATAGCCTCTCCACCGGGAAAATCCTTGATAAATCCGGCACCTCCGTGAATCTGCAGGGCATCATATGCAATGCTGTTGCACCACTCACTGGCAATCAGCTTGACCATGGGAGTGTAAATATCCGCCAGCCGTGAATAATTTTTGAAATCTTCACGTTCTTCTTTTTCCAGCTTCCGCTCCTCGGCAACAAATGACCATGACTTGTAAACATCGACGAACCTGGCTGTCTCATAGAGAAGTGAGCGCATCGCCTCCAGACGCACACGCATTATGGTAAGCATCTGGTAGACAGCCGGGAACTGGTCAATAGTCTTTCCGAATTGTTTTCTTTCGGAGGCGTACTTTTTTGCTTCCTCGTATGCTGCCTGGGCTATCCCCACTGACTGTGCCCCTATACCAAGACGGGCACCGTTCATCAGTGACATCACATATTTAATGAGTCCCATGCGGCGTTCACCGATAAGCTTTGCCGGAGCATTACGGAATACAAGTTCACAGGTCGGTGATCCCTTAATACCCATTTTGTTCTCAATACGTCTCACCGTGACAGCTCCTTCAGCCTTATCATAAACGAAGAGGGACAGTCCGCGGCCGTCAGTGGTGCCTTCTTCAGACCGGGCAAGGACAAGTGAAATCTCAGCATCGCCATTAGTGATGAAACGTTTCACCCCGTTTAACAGCCAAACACTACTTGTCTCATCATAATGTGCCCTCAGTTGTACTGCCTGAAGGTCTGAGCCGGCATCAGGCTCTGTAAGGTCCATAGCCGCCGTGTCTCCCTTGTTGAAACGAGGAAGAAATTCATCTTTTAACTCTTCAGATGCAAATTCGAGAATGGTCTCACCGCAGTCCTGCAGCCCCCATATATTTGCAAATCCGGCATCAGCCCTTGAGACAAGCTCGGCAGCCATGACATAAGGAACCATCGGGAAATTCAGACCGTCATATTTCCTCGGGAAATTCATGCCTACCACCCCTGCTCTTACAAGAGCGTCATGATTCTCCTGTGTGCCGCGGGCATAACGAACCCGTCCGTCAACTAATGAAGGACCTTCGTGATCAACATCTTCAGCATTGGGAGCAATGACCTCACCGCAGATATTCCCGATGATGTCAAGAACCCTGTCATAATTATCCATTGCATCTTCAAAATCGCGAGGGGCAAAATCATACTGATCCTTTTCCCGGTAATCCATCTCCTTTAACCTCACTATCTTCTCCATAAGCGGATGATTGAGGTGAAACCTGAGATCCTTATTTTCGCTATAGAAATTTGCCATTGTCTTCAGATTTAATGTTATGACCTTACCGGGCGTTTGCCTTGTAATATTTGATAAGCCTGGGTATCACCTCAGTAACGTCACCGTTGATTACGTAATCGGCTATAGTGTTGATGGGAGCCATTGAGTCATTGTTAATTGAGATGATCTTTCCACTCTGGCTCATGCCTGCCGTGTGCTGTATCTGCCCTGAGATGCCGCATGCAATATAGAGTTTTGGTCTGACGGTGACCCCCGTCTGCCCTACCTGCCTCTCATGACCGGCATAACCCGCATCAACTGCTGCCCTGGAAGCAGCAACCTCTCCTCCAAGGACATCAGCCAGTTCATAGAGAAGATTGAAATTCTCCTTTGAACCCATTCCGTACCCTCCGGCAACAACTATCTGTGCCGCCTTAATATCAACCCTGCGTGCCTCCATGTGCCTTTCGATGATCTCAACAACAAGATCTTCAGGCCTGATAAAATCCTTGACGTTTATCTTTTTCAGCTCTCCCCTGAAATTTTTATTCAGTATCTCCTTTTTCATCACACCTTCTCTCACGGTAGCCATCTGGGGCCTGTGGTCAGGGTTGATGATCGTGGCTATGATATTGCCGCCAAAGGCCGGCCTGATCTGGTATAGAAGGTTTTTATAGGTGGTGTCCGTTTTTTTGACATAATGATCACCTATCTCCAGGCTTGTACAGTCCGCTGTCAGCCCGCTGTGCAGGGCTGAAGAGACCCGGGGACCAAGATCACGTCCTGCCGTTGTGGCTCCCATCAAAGCAACCTGAGGCTGTTCCTGGCGGAATAGAGCTGTTATCACTGAAGCATAAGGCATCGTACGGTAATGTTCAAGTTCCGGGTCATCACCTATATGCACTACATCAGCACCATAGGGGAAGAGGTCATTCTCAATGCCCTCAATACCGCTTCCGAGTACTACTGCCTCCAGCTTACATCCCAGCTGATTGGCAAGCGAACGGCCTTTGGTAAGCAGCTCCAGGCTGACATCAACCGGTTTGCCCTCATCAAGTTCACAAAAGACGAATAGATTATTCACAGTATATAAATTTATCTGTTTATCAACCAATAGTATGACTCTCAAGCAGTTCTTTCACCAGCGCCTCGATATCCCTGTCAGTAGCACTGAGATGCTTTGTCTCTTTCGACTGCAACACCACATTGTCAATCTCCTTGACCTTTGTGGGTGAGCCTGACAGTCCCAGCTGCTCAATGTCAGCCCCGACAGCATCCACGCCCCATTCAGTTATACGCATATTCGGACGGGCATTTGCGATATAGTCGCTGTCCTCTGCCTGCAACTCTGAATCAGTGCGTGCATACTTGTATTTCATCACAAGCTTTGCATGACGGAACCTGCATCCCGGGGCAGTGCTGTTCACCGTCACTACCAGTGGCAGAGGAACCGCAACGGTCTCCACGCCCCGTTCAAGACGACGCCTGATGATAAGCCTGCCATCCTCAAAATGCATCTTCTCTGCATATGTCACCTGCGGCCATCCCAGCTTTTCAGCCACCTGCGGCCCTACCTGTGCGGTATCACCGTCAATTGCCTGCCTCCCTCCAATTACCAGATCGGGATCAATCTTCCGTACCGCCAGCGTCAGTGCATATGATGTTGCCAGGGTATCTGATCCGGCAAAGGCCCTGTCAGTAAGAAGAATACCGTCATCAGCCCCGCGATACAGACCCTCGCGAATAATCTCCGCAGCTCTGCCCGGACCCATCGTCAACAGTGTAACCGTGGTGCCTGGAATGCTCTCCTTGAGCCTCAGTGCCTGTTCAAGGGCATTGAGATCCTCAGGATTGAAAATTGCCGGGAGCACCGCCCGGTTTACCGTGCCGTCTGCCTTCATGGCATCAGGACCTACATTCCGTGTGTCAGGTACCTGCTTGGCGAGTACAACGATCTTGATTCCTTTCATGTGACTTCAAATCTTTTGAAGCGGCAAATATAATAATAAAACCTTACTGTCAAAGGATTCTAGGAGACCCTGTAAAAAATGGTCGAAAGCTATTGATCTTATATGTCTCTATCATATAGGTGATTATGCATTCACTTTGGACTATTTAATGCTGACGTTCGAATATTGCCTGTTCTTTTCGCCATAGCTGACCCTTCAAGGGAAATAATTGTACGCAAAGATCTCAAAATATTGAATTAACTTCGCCAGCTTTAAAAATTAAGAGAATCTGGTAATGAAAGGTAGACCCTACCTGGCCCTTGTTTTTTCAATGATATTCTGGTCGTTTTCCTTTGTATGGTTCAAGATTGCAAACAGGGATTATGATCCGATAACCATCGTCTTCATAAGGCTTGCTGTTGCGTCACTCTTTCTTTCAACATTTCTGTGGCTGACAAAAGGATACACCAAAATAGCACCATCTGACAGGAAATATTTTCTGCTGCTGGCAATCTTTGAGCCCTTCCTTTATTTCCTCGGTGAGAGTTTCGGCCTTACCTATGTCTCTTCAACGGTCGGATCAGTTATAATATCAACCATCCCGGTCTTTGCGGTTTTATTTGCATGGATTTTTTACAGGGAGAGACTCAGGTATATCAACTACGCAGGTGTCATTTTATCATTCATTGGCGTCATGATCTTTATCACCAACTCATCGGGCAGCATAGCAATGAGCCTTAAAGGGCTGACACTGATGCTTCTCGCAGTGGGTGCAGCTGTAGGGTATAACATGATGCTTCACAGGCTCGCATCAAAATACAATCCTATATATATAGTAAATGTTCAGAATGTGATTGGATTGATTCTGTTCCTGCCGCTGTTTCTGATCTTCGATCTGCATAAGCTGACTTCAACGGGCATTGTTGCGGAAAGCTTCACCTCGATAATTCTCCTTGCTGTCTTCGCTTCCAGTGGAGCCTTTGCCCTCTTTGCATATTCTGTCAGGCACCTTGGCATCTCCCGTGCCAATGTATTCAGCAACCTGATACCTCTGTTCACGGCACTCTTTGCCTTTTTGATGGTAGGTGATAAAATTACTCTCAGAAATATTGCGGGAATGGCAGTGGTAATAGCAGGACTATTCCTGTCGCAGGCAGGAAAGAGAGTAAGCGCAGTGACAGATGTTGACCTTGCAGGACGCAGCGCCTGAGATTCTCTGATAGTGTTATCTTTGTCGTGAAGCTATTGTTACATGAGGAGATTTACCGTTACAGCCTTTCTTCTGCTTTCACTGTCACGCCTGTCAGCCCAGACAGGGGGAGACAACACCTATGAATTCCTGAATCTCAACCACTCAGCCTTTGCCGCGGCTACAGGAGGGATGACAGTCTCGCAGGGACTGGGCGACCTGAGCCTCCCCTATTTCAATCCCGCCCTGCTGAACAGCTCAACAGACAATGATATATCACTGAGCTTCAGCTCTTACTTCGCCGGGATAACCTACGGCTATGCCTCATGGTCACGTAGCATGCAGGGTAAGGGTAATCTTGCCGCTGGGATAAGCTTCATAAGTTACGGCAGGTTCACAGAGGCGGATGCCTCAGGAAATATCACAGGATCATTTTCAGCATCGGAATATGCTTTAAATATAATCTATTCCAGAGCCATTGACTCCTCCTTTACTGTTGGTATAAATATCAAGCCCGTCTTCTCCCACCTTGAGAGATATTTTTCTGCCGGAATATGTGCTGACCTTGGCATCAGCTATCATAATGCAGATCTCCTGCTTGATGCCGGGCTTGTAATAAAAAATGCAGGCTTCCAGATAAAGAGCTACACCGGGGCAGGTGGCGAACCCCTTCCCTTTGAGATCATTGCAGGAGTGACAAAAAGGCTGGAGCATGCCCCCTTCCGGTTCTCACTAACTTTAAGACACCTTGAAAAACCCGATCTCAACTTTGATTATGATACAACCGATGATATTGCCGAAGGAGGCTTCGGTGACAATATCCTGAGGCATATGATCCTCGGCATTGAGATACTTCCTTTTGAAAACTTCTGGGTCGGTACAGGATTCAACTACCAGCGCCGTGCGGAGATGAGAACGGAACAGGGGGCAGGCATGGCAGGCTTCTCAATGGGCTTTGGCTTCAATGCAAAGGCATTTGCACTTGCCTTCGGCAGAGACACTTACCACCTCGCCGGGGCAGCAAACCACCTGACCATAACACTCAGACCTGAACTTATTATTAAAAACAACCCAAGGTGAACCATAAGGCCGGCTTTTCGTTTTAACTTTGTCACCCGTATGAATAAGAAAAAGAAATTTACCGTTGCCGTCGATGGCTTTTCATCATGTGGCAAAAGCACCTTCTCCAAAGCAATAGCTGACGAGCTGGGATATCTGTATATTGATTCCGGAGCCATGTACCGGGCAGTAACGCTCTATTGCGTGAGAGAGGGTCTTACTGCCGGAGGCATTGCTGACAGTGAGGCCATTTTAGGGTCATTGCCGGATATTAATATCGGCTTCGCTCTTGACAGCTCAACATTGCAGTATGAAACTCTTCTCAACGGGGAGAGAGTTGAAAGGGAGATACGTGACAGGGCAGTGTCTGAAAACGTCAGCGCCATTGCTACAATTGCCGGAGTGAGGGTGAAAATGGTTGAGCTTCAGCGAAGCATTGGTGCAGGCGGAGGCGTTGTAATGGACGGGCGCGATATAGGAACGGTTGTTTTCCCTGATGCAGAGATTAAGATTTTCATGACGGCGGCTCCGGCAATACGTGCACAGCGCAGATACCTGGAGCTGATAGAAAAGGGTATGCAGGCAAATCTGCATGAGATTGAGAAGAATGTCAACGAGCGAGACCGCATCGACGGATCACGTGCCGCCAGTCCCCTTCGTATGGCCCCTGATGCAATCTTGCTTGACAACAGTCATATGACCATGCAGGAACAGATGGTATGGTTCAGAAAACTTTACAAGGATAAACTGAATGAAGGCAGTAATTGAGGCAGGATCAGGATTTTGTTTCGGTGTTGAAAACGCGGTAAGGATAGCAGAAGAGGCCCTCGCCGGAGGTGAGAAGGTCTACTGCCTGGGTGAGATAGTACATAATGAGACCGAAGTGGAACGCCTCAAAAAACTGGGTCTGGTAACTATAAACCTTGATCAGTACATGAGTCTCTCTGACTGCAAGGTACTGGTCAGAGCGCATGGAGAGCCTCCGTCAACCTATGAAGCAGCACGCAAAAATAATATCACAGTCATCGATGCCACCTGCCCTATCGTCCATACCCTTCAACAAAGGATCAAACGCGCCTCACTAAGGTCAGATGATGAAAACGGACAGATAGTAATATACGGCAAGGAGGGCCATGCCGAAGTTGTTGGACTGGTTGGTGCCGCGGAAGGCAAAGCGGTCATTGTAACAGGTGAGGAAGACCTGAGGAAGATAGACTTTTCAAGGCCGGTATATCTGTTCTCGCAGACCACCATGAGCAAAAGAGAATATTACCGTCTTGCAGGATTAATCTCAGAAGAGGTTGAAAAAGCAAAAAATGACTTTCCCGGGGCAACGCTGAAGATACATAATACTGTCTGCGGACAGGTATCGGGAAGGGAACCCAGGCTGAGAAAGTTTGCCAATGAGCATGATGTGATAATATTCGTCAGCGGACACAGCAGCTCTAACGGACGCATGCTTTATGAGGTGTGCCACAGTGAAAATAAACGTACTCACCTTGTTGCGTCACTGCATGAGATAAACCCGGACTGGTTCCTGAATGCAGAGAGCGTGGGAATATGCGGTGCAACATCCACCCCAAGATGGTTGATCCGGGAAGTGGCAGACAAGGTTGAAAAGTTATAAACAATGGGGGCATGGCAATATTTGTTATGGCCTGATTTATTTCTACATTTGCACTTCTGAAAATTCTACATTAATTACTTATGGGGAAAATCAAAAAAATTGGCGTTCTGACATCAGGAGGTGATGCTCCGGGTATGAATGCTGCAATACGTGCTGTCACCCGTACAGCAATATATAACGGTCTGGAAGTGATAGGAATAAGGCACGGCTATATGGGGATGATCAATGCCAACTTCAAGCCCCTGAAAGCTCACAGTGTAAGTGATACCATCCAGAGAGGCGGCACCATACTGAAGACTGCCAGATGTGAGGAGTTCAGAACACCTGAGGGAAGATTAAAGGCTTATGAAAACCTTAAGGCTGCAGGGATTGACGGAGTAGTTGTTATAGGCGGCGATGGCTCTTTCACAGGTGCCAGGTTGTTTAATGAAGAGTTTGACATACCCATGGTAGGCGTTCCGGGAACCATTGACAATGATATCTACGGCACTGATTATACGATTGGTTATGACACGGCCTTAAATACCGTGGTGCAGTGTGTTGACAAGATACGTGATACGGCCAGCGCCCATAACCGGATGTTCTTCGTTGAAGTGATGGGGGCCGAAGCAGGCCACATAGCATTATTCAGCGGCATTGCCACCGGCGCTGAGGCAATCATTATGCCTGAGATGAAGGGCGAAGCCCGTGACCTGCGTAAAATGATAGAGACCGGCAACAAGCGAAGAAAATCAAGTAATATAATTATCGTTGCCGAAGGAGATGATGAGGGAGGAGCTATTGCAATAGCAGAGAAACTCAAGCCCGATTTCAAGGATTATGATATCAGGGTCTCAATTCTCGGACACCTGCAACGGGGTGGCTCCCCTTCTGCCCTTGACCGCGTTAATGCCAGCCGTCTGGGAAATGCAGCCGTGGAAGCACTACTTGACGACCAGAAAAGCGTGATGGTGGGACTGCAGAACGATGAAATAGTACTGGTGCCGTTCCGTAAAGCCGTTAAACTTCATAAGGGACTGAATCAGCACCTGATAGACATCGTGGATGTCCTGAATGTATAATTCGTTTACAATTGACTTGCACGGGCCTCGCATGGGGCCTTTTTTTATGATATTTGCATTCTCTGTCCTCTGAACCAAACTTTTCCTAAATTTGTCTTAGACAGAAATGACTATGAGATCTTCCGACGTATATTTTACCGATTTACACAGTACCCCTTCACTTAACCTGTTGAAAAAGCTTGAGAAGCTTGTAAGGGCCGCAGGGTTTGATGATATTGATTTCAACCGCAAGATGACGGCAATAAAAGTGCACTTCGGGGAGCCCGGCAACCTTGCCTATCTGAGGCCCAACTTCGCAGCAAAAATCGTCAGCATGGTAAAGGCAAAGGGAGGAAAGCCCTATCTTACAGATTGCAACACCCTCTATCACGGACAACGATCCAACGCACCTGACCACCTTGAAGCAGCCTTTTCAAACGGGTATAATCCTCTCAGTGCAGGATGTCACGTAATCATTGCCGATGGCGTTAAAGGGACTGATTTTCGTGAGATAGAGGTAAACCTCGAATATACCGGTAAGGCCATGATAGGTACTGCGGTGGCTGACGCTGATATCATTATTTCGCTGAATCACTTCAAGGGACATGAGCAGACAGGCTTCGGCGGTGCAATAAAAAATCTCGGCATGGGCTGTGCCTCCGTGGGTGGCAAACTGTTTCTCCACTCAGGTAACCCGCCGTTGATATATGAAAAGAACTGTACAGGGTGCAACCTCTGTGTTATAAACTGTGCTCATGATGCGGTGCACCTCATGGAAAACGGAAAAGCACATATAGACACCGATAAGTGCACCGGCTGCGGCCAGTGTGTTGCCGTATGCCAGTTTGATTCTGCAAGAGTGGTATGGGGGTCTGAAGGGGATACCCTGAGCCTCAAGCTTGCTGAATATGCCTATGCAGTCGTGAAAGACAAAGAGGCGCTCCATGTCAACTTTATCATTGACGTCTCACCCGACTGCGACTGCTGGGGACATAATGATCTCCCGCTGGTAGGCAATATAGGGATGGCAGCTTCAAGAGACCCGGTTGCACTGGATAAGGCATGTGCAGATATGGTCATGGCAGCTCCCGCATCACATCATCTGATTGAGAAAGAGTCTGGAACGGATCTTCGCGGGGAAGACAAGTTCAGAATTACGCATCCGGGGTCCGATTGGAACACAGCTCTACGGCACGGAGAAAAGATAAATGCCGGAACATTAACATATAAACTTATCAGGATATGAAAGAACAGGCATCCACAGGACGTAAATCCGTACTGATAGTTGAAGATGACCCTCACAGCCAGCTGTACTTCAGGAAGCTGCTGACGGGTATGTATGACACATCTGCTGTCTCTAGCGCCCGAGATGCATGGGACATGCTGCACTCCCAGACATTTGACCTGGTACTGATGGATATATCCCTTGCCGGGGAAGAGGACGGATTATCTCTGACAAGAAGGCTTCGGCGGGAGGAGGCCTTTGCAAAGCTTCCTATCCTGGCAGTGACGGCATATGCATTTCCTGAAGACAGGCCCAAGGCACTGGCAGCAGGATGTACTGATTATCTGTCCAAGCCGGTGAGCAGTGATGACCTTCACCGCAAGGTCGCCGAGCTGACAGGAGAATAGATTTATCCGTGCGTCTCATCCTGAGAAGGAAAAATTAGCCGGCTGATTGTTTCGGTTATATAATTTTGGTTATTTTTGCACACCTGAATTAATTCAGGAAATCGGGGTGTAGCGCAGTTGGTAGCGTACTACGTTCGGGACGTAGGGGCCGGAAGTTCGAGTCTTCTCACCCCGACAAGAGAAATAGCCTTTCCGCAAAAGCGGAAGGGCTTTGTTTTTATGATGCGACGAAAGCTTGCTTTCAGGTGCAAAAACCGGTGACCATGACCACCTTCCGCCGGAATATTTTGACAATCTCTG
>JAQBHM010000264.1:0-6233 GCA_032127795.1 Bacteroidales bacterium
GGTCGAAAACAAACACGGCTATATCACTGTATGACAGGGTAAGTTCTTTGTTGAACCTTGAACTGTCTTCCAGTTCCTCTATTGATGGCATGAGATGCATTGGGACAAATTTAAAAATAGAAGCCTTCCGCAGATGTGATATACCTCATTATTTTATGCTCCCTAAAATAATTGGCATGACAATTGGTTAAATTTGCATTGAAATATGAAGAGACTAATTTTCATCCAGGCAATTCTTCTTCTATCATCCATTGTGTATGGGCAGAATCCTGTCATTACGCACAGGGACAGTTCTGCGGGTGTCTTTTATCTTCTCAAGTCCGCAACATTTGACGGCCAGACCTACCCCCTGGTGGAACTGCAGGAGGTTTTTGTCTACGGCACCATGCCCAGGAATATAAAGTTCAATTATCGCCGTCATGCGAGGCTGGTGTACAATGTAAAGAGGGTTTATCCCTATTCAGTCATGGTACGTGAGGAGCTGGGGCGTGTGAACAGGTTGCTTGAGACTTTGCCGAATGAAAAGGAGAAGCGCAATTTTCTGCAACAGTACGAGAAGGATATTTTTAAAACATATGAAGGTGACATGAAGCAGCTTACCTTCACCCAGGGCAAGATACTTATCAAATTAATAGACAGGGAGACGCAGAATACCTCTTATGATCTCATTCGGGAATACCGCGGAAAGTTTTCAGCACTCTTCTGGCAGGGCATTGCGCGCATCTTTGGTGCGAATCTGAAATCAGGGTATGAACCTGCCGGTGATGATTATCTGATAGAACTGGTTGTCAGAGATATAGAAGCCGGAAAATTATAAATTTCCGACTGCGCCTCACTTACTTCTTTACCAGTTCCAATATTGCCTTTACCATTTCATCTGCGTCACGGGCAATGTCTGATATTGTTGAGTCAAGCATATAACAGGGAGAGGTTACTATCAGGTTTTTCCTGTCAATTGTGATTTCCCCGTGGCTTTTGACCTGGTGTTTTCCTCCCATTGTCACTATATCTGAGGCTGTCTGTGCATCATTGCCAATGGTGACTGTAACCTCACCCAGCACCTTTGTAATGAGTACAGGTGCTATGCACAGTGCTCCTATTGGTTTATGAGCCCTGTGGGTTTCCCGTATGGCAGACTCAACAATGCGGTCTACGCGGCACTCTGTTCCTTCAAAGGCATAGGTGCAAAGGTTTTTGGCGACACCGAAACCTCCCGGAAATATCAGAGCATCATAATCTTGTGCCCGGTATTCTGTCAGCGGTTTTATTTTTCCCCGGGCAATACGTGCTGCCTCGGTCATAACATTCCGTGACTCACTCACAGGTTCTCCTGAGACATGGTTGATTACGTGATGCTGAAATACATTGGGAGCAAATACCTGGTATGTCGCGCCTGCCCTGTCAATGGCATAAAGAGTCATCACAGCCTCGTGGATCTCTGCTCCGTCATATACTCCGCACCCTGACAATACTACTGCTGTTTTCATTATTATTATTATGTCTAAAATTATTGTAATAAAGTTACTGAAAACTGCCAGTGAGATGACAGAATAAGGAAATTAACTCATTATTTTTTTGCCTTAAGCAAAAAAATAAGCCAAAAAAAAAGGCCAGAAAGGTATTTCGGAGGAAAAAAAGCTTATTTTTGAGAGTTGAAGAAGTTTCGGACGGGGGTTGGCGAATACCAAAATCCACTCGGTTCTGATTCATTAGTGTAACTCTTAACCTATTTTTTGTTAAACTAAAACTCTGATCTATGAACAGACTAAAACTGTTGCTTGCACTGTTTGTGTTTACGGGCTTCTCTGCTCTTATGGCGCAAACGGTTGCAATTAAGGGTACTGTTACTTCAGCTGACGATGGGCTTCCCATTCCGAGTGTTGCTGTGACAGTCAGGGGTACCACGATTGGTACCTTAACCGATATCAATGGTACTTTTACCATTAATGCACCGGTAGGTGCTAACCAACTGGTTTTCAATTTCGTTGGGATGAAGGCAGTCACTGAAAATATCAGTGGCCGTACAACCATTGATGTCATAATGGTGACTGACATGCTTGGCCTTGAGGAGGTGGTTGTCACAGCTCTGGGTATCTCACGTGAGAAGAAAGCACTTGGTTACTCAGTTCAGGACCTTGGCGGTGAAAACCTTGAAAAGGCTAAGGTTTCAAACATTGTCAATGCTTTCCAGGGTAAGTTATCGGGGGTGCAGATCTCCAATACTGACGGAGGTGTTGCATCAGGGGTAAGGATACTTATCAGGGGTGTGAACTCACTCTCTGCCAGTGGAAACACTCAGCCGCTCTTCGTGGTTGACGGTGTGCCTATCAGCAACTCAATGACTGATGCAGGTTCCTATGGCGGGAAGGACTACGGTAACATGGCCAGTGATATAAACCCTTCAGACGTTGAGAATATCAGTGTACTGAAAGGTGCAAGTGCTGCTGCCCTTTACGGCTCAAGAGCTGTAAACGGCGTTGTGCTTATTACAACCAAATCAGGTAAGTCACGCAAGGGTCAGTCAGGCCTCGGTGTTTCAATTGAAGAAAATATCATGTGGGAGAATCCGCTTGTACTTCCCAAATTTCAGAATCTTTACGGCCAGGGTGGCGGTGGAGAATTTGAATATGTAGACGGCAACTACGGCGGTATCAATGACGGTGTTGACGAAAGCTGGGGACCGCGCCTTGACGCTGGTCTTATGATCACTCAGTTCGACAGTCCGTACGATCCTGAAACAGACATAAGGACTCCTACGCCATGGATATCTCATCCTGATAACATTAAGAGTTTCTTTGAGACCGGAATGAAACGTACCACCAATCTTGCTGTTGCCGGTGCCAACGAAAAGTCAAACTTCCGCCTCTCTGTATCAAATCAGAAGATCACAGGTATCCTTCCGAATACTGACCTTACAAAAAATACAATTCAGCTGAACGGTGAGATGAACGTAACTGACAGGATCGCTGTCGGAGGTTCTGCATCATATATCAGCAACAAGAGTGATAACATTGCTGAGAACGGTTATAACGCCGGTAACCCGATGCAGTCACTCATGCAGTGGTTCGGCCGTCAGGTTGACATGGATATCCTCAAGGAGAAATGGAATGAAACTGATCCTAAAACAGGACTGCCCTTCAGCTGGAACCACAGTTATCATAACAACCCGTACTGGACCCTTAACAAGAGCACAAACTCAAGGAACAGGGACAGGATGATCGGCAACATGAATTTTAGCTGGAAACTGACTAACTGGATGACATTCAGGGCTATGGCAGGCACTGACTGGTCAGTAGAAGATATTATGGAAAGAACTGCAAAGGGTGATATCGGAAGAGGTGACCCTGAAGGAGGTTTTTCAAGTTACTCAAACCGCAGGCAGGAGGTCAATGCCAATGCCAGACTTGAGTTCGTTAAATCTTTCGGTGATTTTAATTTTGACGGTGCACTGGGTACTGAGTACAATCATTATGATTATCAGTACAGGTCAACCACCGTTCCTGACCTTATCGTTCCCGATCTTTATTCTGTCAGTAATGCTGCAGCTTCAGCGACAACAGGATTAAGTGAAACCCATACAGAATTACAGAGTGTATTCGGAACGGCTAACTTTGGTTACAAAAACTGGTTATTCCTCAACTTTACCGGAAGAAATGACTGGTCATCAACACTGCCGATAGACAATAACTCTTATTTCTACCCGTCAGCATCAGTTTCATTCGTTCTTTCAGATGCTCTCGGAATTGATTCTAAGATTCTTTCGTTTATGAAACTGAGAGCCAGTTATGCTGAGGTAGGCGGAACTGCAGGTGCTTATGCACTTAATGGTACCTACGGTGCTTCTCAGCCATTTAATGGTAACCCATCACTTAGCTATACGAGTACTATTCCACCTCTTGGACTGAAACCTCAGAGAAAACAATCCAAGGAGGCTGGTCTTGAGATGAGATTCCTTAATAACAGGCTGGCTTTTGATGCTTCATTCTACAGGGAGAACACCAAGAACCAGATCATGAACATCTCAGTTTCACGTACCTCTGGTTTCAGCACCCAGACTATCAACGCCGGTAACCTGCAGAACCAGGGTATTGAATTACAGCTTATGGCCACTCCGGTTCAGTCAAAAGATTTTTCATGGGATATGACTGTTAACTGGTCAACCAACGAGAACAAGGTTGTTGAACTTTACGGTGACATGAAGTACCTGCAGCTCTACAGCGCAAGCTGGAATGCTTATGTATATGCAATACCAGGACAGGAATATGGAACTCTTTGGGGATATGCAATAGTACGCGAGAATGCAACTCCGGTCTATTATGATACGGAAGAGACGCAACTTTCACACTATGTATATTCAGGAAGACCTCTTGTTTCTACCTCAGGAAGATATATTCGTTCAGGGGCAAGGACAGACCTTGGCAATATCTACCCAGACTGGTTTGGTGGTGTTACTAACTCACTGACTTATAAGAACTTTAATATGAGCTTCCTGGTTGACTTCAGGAAAGGCGGTCTGATAAACTCCATTACTCACATGTTTGGAAACTACACCGGTATTCTTGAAGCTACAGCTGCTACCAATGCCAATGGCAAGAATGTCAGAGATGATGTTGCTGCCGGCGGTGGTGTACTTATTGAAGGAGCAGTATACGGTAAAGTCAATACTGATGGAACCATTGCATTCATTGATGCTGCTGGCAATGCTGCAACAGCTCCCGTGGCAAACACTACTTATGTAGATGCTAACACATGGGGTTACGATTTCTATGGCAAGACTGAGCTGAATACATTCGACGGCAGCTTTGTCAAGCTTCGCGAAGTATCTATGGGTTATTCATTTGACAACATCTCCTTCCTGAAAAAAGCAGGGATTAAAAACCTGAACCTTTCACTGGTAGGGCGTAACTTGTGGATCATCCATAAGAACATACCTGATATTGATCCGGAGGTTAGTAATAGTGCTGGTAATACTTCTGTTGGTGCAGAAAACAACGCTATTCCTTCTACCAGATCTTACGGTTTCAATATCAAGCTTGATTTCTAACCTAAAAGCATCTGAATATGAAATACTTAAGAAAAACACAAAAAATAATACTGGGACTGTTCCTTGTTATGGGCATTCTCTCATCCTGCACAGAGGGTTTCGAGGAGATGAACAAGAGTCCAAACAGCCCGGTGGATGTTCCCGCAATAAATATCTTTACCAATGCAGTTCAAACTTCAATCAGCCGCCAGCTTGGCGGATGGATGCAGCATACATATCTGGGTCCCTGGAGTCAGCAGTGGTGCAAGATCCAGTACATTGATGAAGACAAATACATGCCTCGTGACATGTCAGGAGAATTTGAAGCTAACTATACAAATGAGCTCAATAACCTTACCATAGTTATCGATAAAGCAACCGAGGCCGGTAATGACAGGCTCCTGGCAGCTGCCAAGATCCTGAGAGCATGGGTTTTCCTTTATGTTACTGATGTATGGGGTGCCATACCTTACTCTGAAGCACTTCAGGGTTTGCAGGCTGACGGTATCATGATGCCCAAGTATGATTCACAGGAAAGCATTTATACTGCTCTTCTTGCTGACCTTGAGGTGGCTAATACCTTGATTGGTACAACATCAATTGGCTTCGGATCAGGCGATATCCTCTACGGTGGCGACCCACAGTTGTGGAGGAAATTTGCAAACTCTTTGAAGCTGAGGATTCTGAACCGTGCTGCCGGCACGCCATGGTCATTCACCTATAACATGGCAGGTGGCGGAACAGTTACTACAACTGCCGGTCCTGCTGCAATGTCAACTGCTGACGCTCAGATAGCTGCTATTCTTGCAAACTCAACTGCATATCCGATCTTTGAATCAAATGACGATAATGCAGAACTGTCATGGCCGGGAATTCCTTACAGAAACCCGATCTATAATACACTTTTTGCAAGAAAAGACCAGGCTATTTCTGAGACCATGGTTGACTGGCTGAAAGACAGGACAGACCCGAGGCTACATATTTATGCAGCGCCTACAGTGAATTCAACAGTAACTCCTCCCCTGAATTATGTCGGTTTCCAGAATGGCAGAGGCATTACTGCAGCTATCTTCCCTCAGGTTTCTATGCTTGGAACTGCTATTGCTTTCGTCGAAAGTGCAACATCCAAGGTGATGACCTATGAGGAGGTTGAGTTCCTGAAAGCAGAACATTATCTGAGGACTGGTCAGGATGGACCTGCCAAGACAGC
>JAQBHM010000265.1:0-3355 GCA_032127795.1 Bacteroidales bacterium
ATCTGTAAACGCAGCTGTCTCCGGTGAATTCGATCAGCTCAAGGCTAAATCAACAATGAAAGTCTATATTCTTGGCGGTAGCGGTGGGGATGCAGGAGCTACCATCAATGGATTTGATGATTTCAAAAACTATATAAAAGC
The DNA here is from genome assembly GCA_032127795.1 of Bacteroidales bacterium. Classification (GTDB taxonomy): domain Bacteria; phylum Bacteroidota; class Bacteroidia; order Bacteroidales; family VadinHA17; genus SR-FBR-E99. Next base: position 142 of record JAQBHM010000265.1, read on the forward strand.
CGGGGGAAATTATTCAAAAACATCGCCGGGAGCCCCTATATCATACAAATTGCGATATATCAGGGATAACAGCATAGGCAAGATTGTATTCGCGGCTTCATACCCTGTCGTCACTGCAATTCCACGTACTGATAATATCGTTTATGACATCAGCACCCAACTGTTCTCTCTCGATGCCCACGCAAGCGATGCAGGAGGAAACCTCGAACTGTACGGATTTATTTACAGCTGGCCAAAGAGCCTGGGAGAGAGCGTGAAAGTTGCTCATTTTTCATATTCATCAGGCGACTGGCTGTCGGTACTCGAAAACCAGGAAACAACCTTTAGTGAGAACATTACTACCAAGAGGTTGTGGACTGACATGAAACAAACTGATGCAATAATGGTCAGGATCGAAATGCATGAAGTGGATGACTTTATGGATCCTGACGACCATTTTGGCTTTGCAACATTTGAAGTTCCTGTCTCTGAAATAGTAACGTCCGTAATACAGGGTCAGAATTTTGATAAATTTCCTTTGAGAGTAAATAACGGAACCGATTACCTGGATTTCAAAATGCGTTTCAGTTATGTTATGAGAAGGACAAGCAAATAAAAGAGGGACTGTCACCTCAGCGGGTCCGGGCTGTTGGCCATCCTGACGACTGCCACGAACAGGAGCTGGCAAAGGTCTTCCATGATCTCGGGCTTGATAATGTCGAGATTATCAAGGGGGATATGGTAGTAGTCCGCCGAGCCAAAGGTGGAGAAACTGAGGGAAGGGACACCTGCGCTGAGAAACCGTGCCGCATCGAGACGGGGCCTGCCGAGGTTTGAAAAATAATTGGTGCGCAGTGGCCTGTGAATATAGTCGTCATTTGCATTTTCAATAAAAGACCACAGTACAGGGAAATTCTTTCCTGCATTTGCTGCTATTGAATGGCCGACCCCTACACCGTCCATATTCAGCAGTATGCTCTTCTCAAGCGGCATTACCGGGTGACTGATATATTCCTTTGAGCCGACAAGCGCCTGTTCCTCTGACCCGAAGGCAAGGAACATCACAGTTCTCTTCAGAGGTATCTTATTCACTGCAAGGGCTTTTGCCAATCCCATCATCACAGCCACGGCAGATGCATTATCATTTGCACCGGGGATCAGCTCGTAACATTTGCCCAGGTGATCGAGGTGAGCCCCGATAATGATAACCTCATCCTTCAGAACCGTATCGGATCCCCTGATGAGTCCGATAATATTACTCCCTCTCCCGTCAGGAAAATGCTGCGTGCTCATTGTTACTGTCACGACCTTCTTTGTGTTGAACGAATGCGGTTTCAGGGTTGAATTGATCTCCTTCACAACATCACTGTGGTTTAATCCCGTACCCGAGAAAATGTCCCTGACTACAGTATCGCCGATATGCACATATATAAAATTCTCATAGTAATCATTATTTGGATTGGCTATGGGTCCGTAATTATATATCATCCCGACGGCGCCGTGTTTAATTGCATTTGCCATCTTAGCCTGGTGAAATGAGTGCTCGTACCATGGATTGAATTTCTCCGGCCCGGCAGACGGTCCGACAGGCGCCTCACGTTCGATAAGGATTATCTTTCCCTTAACATCAATACCACTGTAGTCATCATAACCAAGCTCCGGGGCTGTTATACCATATCCTGCATAAACGACCTCGCCCGTAAGCTCACCGTTTCCTGAGGTTGATCCCGGCATATATTCGGTCATATATTTATAATGTTTCAGGATAGTACCTTCTTTCTTCAGTGGCATATGAAGTGCCAGGCCGCAGTCAGGAAGGACCATTGTGTAGGGTATATTGTACCACTGGAACCAGCTTCCGTTGTCCCCGGCAGGTTCCAGTCCCCATCCCGAAAACTCCCCTGCCAGCCATTCGGCACATTCCTGGTACTCTTTTGTCCCTGTCAGCCTGCCCTGGTATTTGTCATCACATTGGATCTTCACATACTCCAGCAGGTCATGGCTTGAGATTGAATGCACAGCACTCAACAGGGTTTCTTCCTTAATATCCTGCCCGTTACACGGAAAAACAAGAATTACTGCCAGTAAATAGAAAAAATACTTTCTCATCCGTTCAAATGCATTAATTACAAACCTTGAATCCATTACCCAGACATACCAGGGGTTGCCAGGTATAATCCAAAGGTAATTTTATTTCGCAACAGGTTAATGGGGTGAAAGAATATAGTATGAGATCACCACAGTGACACCGTTGGCGTAGCCCGGTTCCACTGAATCGGAAAATCTGAGCATTTTAATTCAACAGATTATATCAGAATTTCAATTTCGATGTATTGAAAATTTATTTAATATTGATGCCTGATATAAAACAGATCAATATTTTCAGAGGGGAGTTAAATGACAAAAACAAATCAGATCGGATTTGACAATGAGAAGTACCTCAGGGAGCAGACTGCCGCCATCCTTGAAAGAGTGAACCGGTTTAACAATAAGCTCTACCTGGAATTCGGGGGTAAGCTGTTGTTTGACTATCATGCTGCCAGGGTGCTGCCGGGATTCGATCCGAATGTCAAGATGAGGCTCCTGCAGTTACTGAAGGATAAGATCGATGTGATACTCTGCATCCATGCCGGAGACATCGAAAGGAAAAAGATCAGGGCTGACTTCGGCATAACTTATGATGTAGATGCGCTGAAAACCATTGATGACTTCAGAGAGTGGGGTATAGAGGTGACAGCCGTGGTAATCACCCGTTACCAGAATCAGTCGCCTGCCACGGCCTTTAAGAATAAGCTTGAGCACCGGGGAGTAAAGGTGTACCTGCATTATCCCACAAAGGGATATCCCACGGATGTTGACCTGATAGTAAGCGATGAGGGTTACGGGGCAAACCAGTATATCAGAACCGACAAACCGATTGTAATAGTCACAGCTCCGGGCCCCGGCAGCGGTAAGCTTGCCACCTGTCTCTGCAATCTATACCATGAGTACAGACACGGTGTCAAGGCCGGGTATGCAAAATTTGAGACATTCCCGATATGGGACCTGCCCATTGATCATAAGGTGAATATTGCCTATGAAGCTGCCACGGTTGATCTTAATGACTAGGTAATGTTTGACGAAGATCACCTGAAAGCCTATAATGTAACTACTGTCAATTATAACCGCGATATAGAAGCGTTTCACCTGCTGAAAAGGATCCTCGAAAAAATAACAGGCGGGGAGTCAATGTACC
>JAQBHM010000266.1:0-5219 GCA_032127795.1 Bacteroidales bacterium
AACAAATTTCATATTGTCAGTTTTTAAGTTATTCGGATATGATTCTCTTCCGGGAGCCAACTCATTGATTAAGTGAGGGGTTTACAGCAAAACCCGGAGTATCAATATTACAAAAAATTATCATTCTCTCAAACAAAATTATTTCACTCTCTTATTTCTTATTCGTCTGAGCCTGTTATAGATCAAACCTGCAGCAATAATCAACAATACCGGCATCAGAGTATTAAGAGCCTGCCATGCAGTCCGGTGACCTTCAATCCTGGCTTCGTCAAGCAGTCTCGGCCTGATCTCACGCGATCTCATCTCCATAAGTCCATTGTCATTGACCAGGTAGTTGAGGCAATTAACAATGAAGTCCTTGTTTCCAAAAGTCTGCATTGAATATCTGTCAAGTCCCAGTGCAAGAGGTTCAGGTACTCCGTCTGACCATCTCACTTCATTCCTGATAATATCCTTATCAGCAACAACTATCATCTTTGAAGGAATGCCTTTAACAATTATTTTTCTGCCCGGATCATCGCTGAGGGCCTCTGTCATCCTGTTTTCAAATGCGGAGCTGAAGCTTCCTTCCAGAAGTACTGCCACAGGCAGTTCCCCGGCAGTGAAAAGTTCTTCAGGGGGAGGATTCTTGGTCTCCTCGAGGGTGATGAGCAACGGGGGCATCACCCACCGCGAGCGGCCTGAGGTTGACAGAAGCACGGTTTTTTTCACTTCCCGGTCACGGCCAACGGTGTCTATATAATTTGCAAATTCAGATTTAACCCTGTTAAGGTTCCTGGTAACAGGATGATCCTGGGAAGGTTTCAGCAATGGATAATATAACCAGGGCACCGGTACATATTGTGGCTGTCCGCCCTTTCCTGTGATCTTCAGAGGTATGAGCAGACACTCTGTATCCTCTATCAGAACAGGGTTTATCCTCACACCGTATCTGAACAACTGGTCACTGAATGAAAGCGGCTCATAGAGTGCCATTGTGCCTCCGTAAATAAGACTGTCGGCATTTACCTTTACCTCCTCAGCCAGCCACATCACCCTTCCGCCATTCATAATATACTGATCAATGATGAGCTTGTCTCTCTCATCATATGTTTTGGTTGGTCCAGCAATAATTATGGCAGCGTAGTCATCTATTATGCCGCTTTTGCCTCCTATGGTTCCCCTGTCAATTGTAAAAAACTTTGCAAGTTCAAGAGTAATATCGGCAACGTAGATCTCGTCAAGTTCGCCATGCCCTTCAATAAACGCAATTTTATAGACTGTATCAGATGTTGCTGAAGCAATTGCCTGCATTATTTCATATTCGAGGCCTTCTGCAGAATGAAGCAGGTTGACCTCAGGCCCCAGGGTGGGATTATTCTGCAGGAAGTTGACAGGGATCTGCGTTTCACCCGACGATACTATAAGTGACGGGAAGATCATCTTCTGTGTCTTTCCCCCCTCACCGTCACTGGCCATGACATTTACCGGCTGCAGGCCACGGCTGATGAGCTCCGAATGAAATGAATTCCTGACATTCTCATCGGAGCCGGCAGAAGGATTTTTGAACTCGAAAGTGACTTTTCGCCTTGAGGCTATGCGAAACTCATCAAGGTATTGTTCAGTGGTGCGTTTCAGTTTTTTAAAAGCCACCGGCATCTCACCGTCGAGAAAAACAGTTATATGAACATCTTTCCGGAGATCCCCGAGGATACTGCGTGTTGGAGGAGCAAGGGTGAAACGCCTGTCTTCAGTAAGGTCTATCCTGATATTAAGCATTGAGATCAGCAGTGACACTGCCGCGACCACGGCAATTATTGTGAGAGGCTTTTTTAATGTGTGATGTGCCACAACAAAACGTGTAGCCTCATTGAACAATACCGTGACAAAGATGAAATAAGCGATGTCACGTATATCAAGTACGCCCCTGCTTACAGACCTGTAGTGCTCACTGATGCCCATCCTTATTACGTACTCATCAATTGATGAGAGCCCGGGAAGCAGTGCTAAAGATTCAAAACCTGTCCAGATAATAAAGGAGATCACCACCCCCAGGATGAAAGCCACTACCTGATTTTCAGTAAGTGAGGAGGCAAAAAGGCCAATGGAAGCATATACCGCCGCAAGGAGGAATAGTCCTGTGAATGATCCTGCCGTACCTCCCCTGTCAAAATTACCAGGGGTCTCACCAAGTATCCATACCGAAATCACGAAGATGATGCATGGAAGCAGGGAAAGGAGTATCAGTGCCACTGCTGCAAGGAACTTGCCGTAGATGATTGCCCCCTCCCCCAGAGGGCGCGAGTAAAGCAGTTCAAGTGTCCCAAGCCGCTTTTCTTCAGCAAACAGTCGCATGGTTACTGCCGGAACAAGAAAGAGAAAGAGCCACGGGGAGATAACAAAGAGTGTGTCAAGCCCTGCGTATCCGCTGTCAAGGAGATTCCACTGACCGGGCATTATCCACATTATCAGACTGTTGGCAAGAAGAAAAACTATCACAACAATATAGCCTGTAAGTGAACTGAAGAATCCTGATATCTCTTTTCTGAAAAGTGTGAACATCTTTTAAGTTTGAAGTAAAATTATTGATTTTGCGTTCACAGCCTAACCGGTTTTCTTGCATTTTTTACATCCATAAGCAGAGTGCCGGGATAATAGAATGCTGTGATCTCCCTGTATCCCTTGCCTCTTGCAGCCATCCCCCTTGCGCCGTCCTGGCACAGGCCTACTCCATGACCATAGCCCCTGCCCCTGATTATCACACTGTCTGCTGCAGGGACCACCGTAAAGAATGACGACCTGAGGTTAAACTCAGCCCTTATCTCATCATAGGACAATGACTTGCCGGCAATCATCATATACTTCATTCTCTTTGTTTCCTCCTGCGGTGATGTGATGACTGGCGACCTGGAGTCCTCAATAATACCCTTTGTCCGGAGAAATCCGACCCATGATGAGGCCGGAATGGTCTTTGCCCATCTTGCAGAAGCAGAGGAGCTGCAGTAAGGATCTTTTACAGCCTTAAGGTAATACTGGGTGCTCACCCAAACATCTGATGATGGTGCCGTCTCTCCACCACAGTTGGCGTGGAAGGCTGAATAGATCAAAATGCTGTCACGGTCTGTCAGTATCATACCTGCAGTGCTTCTGCATGCATCTGCAATAATTGTCTCCGGAATAATGCCCGGATAGACCTGGCAGTGTGTATCATCACACAGATCATAGCCGTCAAGCATATGGCGGTCGATGTTCCGGTATGCAAAGGTACGTGCCACAATGGCCTGCGCACGGAAATAATCGGCAGGCCCTTTGCTTCCTGCCTCCGCACGCACAACACCAGGCAGATAGTCCTCAATATCTGTTATATTGATGACCAGGAGTGAGCCGGGAAAAGAACCAATTTTAAGTGTACCGTCCAGAAGTTTCACAGGATCATTCTTTCCGATTGCCCGCAGGGTAAACTGACAACCCTCGCCTGAAGGGGTAAATATAACGGAGCTGATTGCAACAGAGACACCCGTCTTCATCTTGAGTATTACATTGTCATCATACCTTGTGACTATTACGGGTTCATTAACTGCTACCGGAATACTGTCACTGGAAGATGTATGGATAAAATATTCACCGCTGGAAGGGGTAAATATAACTGTCAGAGGTTTGCTGCGTGCAAATATCCTGACAGATATTTCGCCATGAACCAGAGCTGGTAAGAGAATAAACAGAAAACAGGCAGTGAATCTTATCATGACTAAGCCTGTGATCCTCTGAGAGTTAATATCATATCCTCTGCCACACGCAATGAGGCGCCGCTTCCTCCCAATACCGACCTTAAAATTGAATAATTCTCGAGCATTATCATGTTTTTATAACCCGACCGGAGTATCAATGCAAGTTCCCTGTTGAGTGTCAGCTCATTCAGCTCATTCTGTACCAGTTCTTTTACAATCTCCCTGTCCATTATCAGGTTTACGAGTGAAATGAAGCGGACCTTAAGGAACATCATGCTGAGCTTGTACGTGACTGTGCTGGTCTTGTAACAGACTACCTGTGGCACGTTGAACAGTGCAGCTTCGAGTGTTGCTGTTCCCGATGTGACCAGGGAGGCCTCGGCCACAGTCAGGAGTTCATATGTCTTTCCGGTAACCGGTTTTACCGGTGCGGAACCTATTATATCCCTGTAAAGAACCGGGGAAAGATGCTCTACGGCAGCAACCACAAACTGATAATCGGGGAAACTGTTCGCCACTTTTACCATCTCGGGAAGTATATGCCTTACCTCCTGCTCCCTGCTTCCTGAGAGCAGTGCTATCACAGGTCTCTCATCAAGTCCCAGCGTCTTCTTAAGCGCCGCAGGTTCCCTGGCTTCACTGCGGAATGCCTCCGTCTGGTCTATCAGAGGATTACCCAGGTATTGCGCCTCATACCCGTGTTTACGGTAAAAACTGACCTCAAAAGGAAAGATGATATACATACGGTCAACATACTTCCTTATAATTTCAACTCTTGATTCTTTCCAGGCCCATAACTTGGGAGATATATAGTAATAGACCCTTATCCCGAGACCTTTAACATGCCTGGCCATACGGAGGTTAAATCCCGGGTAATCTATCATTATCACAACATCAGGTTTAAACTCCGCAATCTGTCTCCGGCACTTTTCAAAGTTTGACTTGATCTTCCGGATGTTGACCAGCACTTCCCATGCCCCCATGAATGCTGTCTCGCGGTAGTGATTAAGCAGCATGCCTCCTGCCTCGCGCATCAGGTCTCCTCCCCAGCAGGCAATTTCCGCCCCGTGGTCTGCCCTGAAAAGGCTCCGTATAAGATTGGAGCCGTGCAGGTCACCTGACGGTTCGCCTGAAAGTATGAAATATCTCATATCAGAGAAGTTTGATTCCGAAAACTATAAAAGCCCAGATAATTGTCACACCAAGAACGCCCTTTGCTGCTCTCAACATATCAAACCTGTTGAAGATCAAGAATATAATAATATTTGAAAAGACCGAAACACTCAATATCTGGGGTAAGTTTCCGAGCAATGATATCCGCCTGAAATATTCTCCGGGAGTAAATCCTTTGGCTGTGGTCAGGTAAAATACCGTGAATGCTATCAGCGGGAATATTATTCCCGCCACAACTCCTGAAAGGGGTTTGTCATATCGTTTGATAAGGTCCATATTCAGAAGCAGGACTTCAGTTCGTCAATAAATCCGTGAGCCGTCATGTCAGTTGTTACGGGC
>JAQBHM010000267.1:0-5824 GCA_032127795.1 Bacteroidales bacterium
CAATAACACATTCACCGGTAAAGGCTATATTAATACGGCCGGGCTGTCAGACACCCTTACGGTATCACTTGGTGCGGACAATAATATCACGGTGAAGCGTGACCGGCGCATCGATTTCACCTCGCAGAAACTGATTGGTGCCAACAGGGTAGAGACAAAATCGTTTTTAATCTCGGTGCGCAACAACAAGAAGCAGGCTATTGAGCTCAGGCTACATGACCAGATACCGCTGTCGCAGAACAGCAGCATAGAGGTTGATCCGCAAGAGCTCAGTGGCGGCACTCTTGATCGTGCCACCGGCAAGATACGCTGGGATCTTCGGATTGCGCCGCAGGAGACAAAGGAGATTATTCTGACCTACGGTGTCAAGTACCCCAAAAGCCGGAAGGTGGTACTTGAGTAGCATGAGGGGATGAACTCCCGGGGAAAGGGGTTATCAACAGGTGTTGATAACCCCTTTTCTCATTCCATTACTTACTGATTTATTGAATATTATCCATGTTAATAATTCTGTGTGTTAATTGTTACTCATATTATTGAATTTTTAAGCCGAAAAGCTTGACTTTAGCCCTTTTCCTTTATATATTTGTAAGACCATGTAAGCGATAAAACGTCGCTCTGATGTGAGAAGGTTCTTTCAAATGGTTTAATTATCACTCTGAATTTACATCATACTTCAGAGTCTCACGTGAAAAGATCAAGGTCTTGACGCGTCCGTCAAAGATACAGGCTGAGAGGCCTCCCCATCCTGACGGTCTGTAGAGAGTTTTCAACAGCCAGTGTAACAGCAGGCTGATGAGAGCAGCACGAAAGCAACGCTGAAAGCTAATAAGGCAGCAGTAGTGACTGTACAGAGAGAGGGTCATCATGCCATCATAACCGGCGAGGATTTGATGAAGATGATCCGGGCCAGACAGCGGCTATCCCTTCGGGGAATGTCTGACCTCAAGGGCTCATGACTTCGCGTTTCATAATGTACCCCGTAAAACCGCAAGGCGATGAAAGAGTACAGGAGAAGCACCGGAATGAAGCTGGCAAATCCTTTCGGGGATATCGACAGGCGACAGAAAGGCAGAGGTAAATAGAGATGAGCCGGCTTCAATAACAGTAGCATGGCGACCGTGACGGTCATGGCTGTCACACGTCGGAATGGGAACTAATACGTACAGTATGGTTCCCATTCTTGTTTTATACCCCTCCCATCTTCGGAAACAAAAAAAAAGAGGCTTAACGCCCCTTTATAACTCCTCTTTCAGAGTTCCTGATGAAAGAGAGTATATTATCACGCTCAGGAGTAGAGGGAAATGTCTCTGCTATATACTCCAGCGCCTGGGTCGTGTTCTTGCCCATATTGTAAAAAGCACGGTATATCTCATGTATCTCATAGACCTTCTCCTTGCTGAAACCCCTGCGCTCAAGTCCCACAGTGTTGATGCCCATGAATGACAGTGGCTCCCTGTCTGCCTTGATGAACGGAGGAACATCAATACGCACCTTCGAGCCTCCTCCAAGAATGGCATGGGCTCCTATATGAACAAACTGGTGCGCCACGGTAGCGCCTCCGAGAATAGCCCAGTCGCCTATAACCACCTCGCCTGCAATGCCAGAGTAACCTACCATGATAACATGGTCTCCCAGAATACAGTCGTGAGCCACATGAACATAAGCCATCAGCAGACAGTTGCTCCCGATGACAGTCCGGCCTTTTGCACTTGTCCCCCGGTTGAGGGTTGCAAACTCCCTGACGGTGGTGTTGTCTCCAATCTCAACCGTGGTCTTCTCCCCCATGAACTTAAGGTCCTGAGGTATGGCTGAGACAGAGGCTCCATTGAAGATGCGGCAGTTTTTTCCTATCCTCGCACCGTCATAAATAACTGCATGAGGCCCTATCCATGTGCCTTCATCAATTACCACGTCACCTTCAATATACGCAAAAGGCTCAATTGTGACATTGGCCCCTATCTGCGCTGCCGGATCAATATATGCTAAAGCCGAGATCATTTTATGCTATTTGTTTTTTACTACCTGCGCTGTCATTTCACCTTCGGCCACCAGTTTCTCACCCACAAAAGCCTGGCAGTACATTACTACAATGCCCCTGCGAATAGGCTCTATAAGATCACTCCTCACAATGATAGTGTCTCCCGGTATCACCTTGTGCTTGAACTTCATGCTCCCGATCTTGAGAAAATATGTGGAGTATTTCTCTGGTTCATCAACATTGTGAAGTACCAGGATTCCACCTACCTGTGCCATTGTCTCTACGAGAAGAACGCCGGGGACAATATGTTCGCCAGGGAAATGACCCTGAAAATAAGCCTCGTTGAAGGTGGTGTTCTTCATTCCAATAATATGGTTCTCGGTGAGTTCCAGTATACGGTCAACAAGAAGGAACGGGAACCTGTGCGGAAGCAGTCTCTTTATCTGCTCAATATTCATTAATGAGGGCTTGGTGGTATCAAGGAGAGGTATCTCCTTTTTCGTTGTCTCCCTCTTAATCTGCTGCCGTATAAGCCTTGCCAGCCTTGTATTGGCATAATGGCCCGGACGTGTTGCAACCACCTTGCCTTTTACAGGTTGTCCCACCAGCGCCAGGTCTCCAATAATGTCAAGAAGTTTGTGCCTGGCAGGTTCATTGGGGTACCTGAGCTTTGTATTATTAAGGATCCCCGCATGATGTTCGGTAATGCCCGGCTTATTGAACATCTTAGCAATACGGTCTATCTCTTCCTGTTCCACCTCGCGTTCAAGGATCACAACAGCATTATCAAGATCTCCTCCCTTTATCAGTCCCATCCTGAACAGAGGCTCCAGCTCATGGAAGAAAACAAAGGTACGGCTGTAGCTTATCTCAGCTTCAAAATCATCAACATTATCAAGGATGGCATACTGGTTACCCAGTATCCTTGAGTTATAGTCTATCAGCACATGAGCGCTGAAGTGGTCATCAGGGTATACTATCAGGTCAACGTCATGCTCCTCGTCTGAGAATGTTATTTTCTCTTTGATGACATAATAGTTCCTCTCTTCTTTCAGCTCTACAATTCCGGCCTCCTTTATTGCCTCCACGAACATATGTGAGCTGCCGCCCATAATAGGAGCTTCAGGTGCGTTTATATCGATCAGCGCATTATCGATCTTCATGCCTGCAAAGGCAGCCAGGACATGCTCTATTGTTGCAACGGAGGCATCACCCTGGACAAGTGTGGTGCCCCTCGAAGTCTCGGTGACATTCTCAGCTATTGCATCAATCAAGGGGCGCCCGGGAAGGTCAGACCTGCAGAATTTATATCCGTAGTTCGCCGGTGCAGGCTTAAAAGTTACAGTCACGTCTATTCCTGTATGCAACCCCTTGCCTTTCAGGCTTACCTCTTTCGCAAGCGTCTTTTGCTTATCACTCATCAGATTCCTTTAAAAACCGCTACAAATAAAGTAAAAATTTTCCGAACGTTCCAAAATAAACCACCACATCTGTGTGATGTTCAATCTATTTCCTTTAGAACGAAGCCACGGAACTATCTGTTTTTTAATGATTCAACCAATTTTGACAGCTCATCAACCTTTTTATTCAGATCCTGCAGCCGTGTGAAATATACAAAGCTTTTCATATACAGCTTGCTGTCTATGGCAGGAAATCCTATCAGGGAGGAATTCTCTTCCTTCACCGTTCCGATAATGCCAGCCTGCGCACCCACCTTACATCCGTCAGCAACGGATATATGGCCCACTATTCCCACCTGCCCGCCCATCATGCAGTTTTTCCCCACCTTTGCCGAACCGGCAACTCCTGACAGGGCGGCGATAACTGTGTTCTGACCTACTTCGGCATTATGGCCAATCTGGACAAGGTTATCAAGTTTCACTCCGGCTCGGATATAGGTTGACCCCATTGTTGCCCTGTCAACACAGCTGTTGGCTCCTATCTCAACATCGTCTTCAAGAACAACATTGCCTATCTGCGGGATCTTCATATAGTTATTGTCAATTACGGGGGCAAAGCCGAATCCGTCAGCGCCTATTACCACTCCGGCATGAAGGATACAATTGTTGCCAACCACGCATTTTTTATATACCCTTACTCCCGGAAAGAGGGTACAGCTTTTACCGATCATAGCTCCGTCACCTATGAAAACATGCGGATAGATTGAGCATCCTTCACCTACAGATGCATTTTCCGATATATATGCGTATGCTCCTATATAAACGTCGCTGCCTACCGTTGCCCCCTCTTCAATGATCGCCGTCGGGTGTATCCCTTTTTTGACCGGTTGCTCCTTATCATACATCGAAAGCAGAACCGCTATCGACTGGTAAGGATCAGCAACCCTTATCAGCGTTGCTTTTATCACCTTTGACGGTTTGAAGTCATTTCTTACGAGTACGGCTGACGAAGCTGTAGTATAGATATAAGGTTCATACTTCGGGTTGGAAAGGAATGAGAGCGCTCCCACGCATCCCTCTTCAATCTTGGCTATTGTATTCAGTTTTGTCTCAGGGTTCCCTTCTACTGTCCCCTTAAGTAACTGAGCTACCATTGCGGCTGTAAATTCCATATTATTGATCTTTATTTTGTTCTTATCTCTTTGGGATAGCAGAGGAAGTATTTAGTGACCTTTTCGGAAAGCGACTGGTGGTCGAACAAATCCGAGACGGCCGTGATGTCACGTATATCTCCGTTCTTCATCATAATTCTCACCTCCGGCACTCCTGTCGCATAGGTCTGGTTATATACATCACCGGTGTTTACATAATACTTTGTTTCCTCTTCGTTCAGATGCAGCAAATCTCCTGCCGCTTTTTTCATTTTTGCGACTCTCTTTTCATCAAACGGATCATTTTGCAGGTCTATTGCCAGGAGATCGCGGCTGATGAGCCGGCGGCACAGATCAGCAAGGACCCTGTCACTCTGCTTCATCCATACTTTTGTTGCTGAGAGGATATCGCTCTCGTCCAGTGCGGTGAAGTTCAGTATCATTTCTGCGTTGTAGGAACCGTCAGCGGGCTGATGTCCCGACTGAAGAAAATAAGAGAGGGCGGGCGGAGCAAAGAGAGATTCTCCCTGCATGGTAACCTCCCTTGCCCTTATCAGCAATCCTGTAAGCAGTTTCTCTGCTGACACAACAGTGCGGTGATTATATACCTGCCAGTACATCAGCCGGCGGGCTATAAGAAATTTCTCAACCGAGTAAATGCCTTTTTCATCGATGACCAGCCTGTCAGCACATACGTTGAGCATCCTTATGATCCTGTCAGATCCGACGGAACCCTCTATCACCCCGGTAAAGAAACTGTCACGCCGCAGGTAATCCATCCTGTCCATATCCATCTGACCGGCGATGAGTTCATGGAAGAAGCGCCTGTGATATGTTCCCTCAAATATCCTTATGGCCAGTGACAACCGTCCGTCAAACTGTCTGTTGAGACCCTCCATCAGCATCAGTGACAGGCTCTCATGAGGCATCCCTTCTATGAGTGAATGTTCAAGCGCATGAGAGAAGGGTCCGTGTCCGATGTCATGCAGCAATATTGCTGCAAGCAGAGCCTCCTCCTCTTCGGGTGCTATTGCAACATCTTTCGAACGCAATGTCTGGATGGCCAGGGTGGTAAGATACATTGCACCAAGACTGTGCTGAAAACGGGTATGCACTGCCCCGGGATAGACATAGCTTGTGAGGCCTAACTGCCTGATATAGCGCAACCGCTGAAACCACGGATGACTCACCAGATCAAATATAAGATCGCCCGGTATACTGATAAATCCATATACCGGGTCATTGATGATCTTTCGTTTGTTTGTCAAGGATACAGTTATTATGTCTGCAAA
>JAQBHM010000268.1:0-7774 GCA_032127795.1 Bacteroidales bacterium
TTTTTAAACTCAATAATTACTCTATTTTTACGGAATATCAATAATCTAAACTTTAATTTTCCGAATATGTCAAAACGTACAATTGTTGCACTGCCTGGTGACGGGATTGGTGCAGTGGTCCTTAAGGAAGCAATCCGCGTGCTTGACGCGGCAGGATTTGATGCAGAATATGTTTACGGTGATATTGGCTGGGACTTCTGGTGCATGGAAGGCAACCCCCTTCCGCAGCGCACAATAGATCTTATTGCCCGCCATAAGATTGCTCTCTTCGGTGCAATCACATCAAAGCCGAAAGATGATGCTGTTGCCGAGCTGGCCCCGGCATTGCAGGGAAAGGGATTTAACTACAGCAGCCCTATCGTGGGACTTCGTCAGCATTTCGGTCTTGATATCTGCATCAGGCCCTGTAAAAGTTACCTCGGCAATCCCCTGAATTTTATTCGTAGAGGGAAAACCGTACCTGTTGAGGAGCCTATGGTTGATGTTGTCATCTTCAGACAGAATACCGAAGGACTTTACGGGGGAGTGGAGTGGTCAAACCCTCCCGCACAGGTTTATGATGCATTGATGTCACATCCCAAATTCCGCCAGAACTTTGGATGGTGTCCGAAAGAGGAGCTGGCTGTCTCTACAAGAATATTCACAAAGAAATATACTGAAAGGATTGTCAGGGCTGCATTCGAACACGCAGTAAAATTCGGATATAAATCGGTAACCGTATGCGAAAAGCCAAATGTCATTCGTGAGACATCGGGACTTATGTGGAAGATAGCCAAGGAGATGCAGAAGAATGAATTTCCCGCTGTCCAGCTATGGAATACAAACATTGATGCACAGATGATGTGGCTTACCAAAAATCCTGAAGATTATGGGGTGATTGTTGCCGGGAATATGTTCGGAGACATTGTCTCAGATGCATTTGCGGGCCTTATCGGAGGCCTCGGTTTCGCATGCAGTGCCCAGTTCTCTGAAGATGGAATAGGCGTGTTTGAACCTACTCACGGTTCGGCACCCAAATATGCTGATTACAAAGTCTCAATAGTGAACCCGATAGCCATGATCGAATCAGCCTGTATGATGCTCGATTATATTGAAGAAAAGGAGATGGCAGCAAGGATAAGAAAGGCTGTTGCCACCGTAATAGAGGAGGGCAGGGTTCGTACCTATGACATGATGAAGATGACAGGTAAACCTGATGTAGTAGATCAGGGTGCAGCCTCAACGCTACAGATGACAGATGCTATCATTGCAAATCTTAAGTAGAGAGTTATGACAGAAGTGATAAAAAAACTGTGGCCGGAGCTTGAATGGATCACAGATCCGGAACTAAGGGAAAAGACAGCCCTTACCTGGGAAGTGGCTCTTGAACGGAGCGTTCTGAAGGCTGAGGATCTTGACCGTATTCCCTTCACGCTTCTCTGTGGACCCGACCTCAAGGTTACCTTTATGGATCACAAGAGATGTGTTGTTCATATTGCCAGGGAGGCAGGTGAAAAGATGAATCAATTCTTCACTGATTCTCTTCCGGTAAACATGGATGTTCTGATATCAGGAGCCATCCTTGCTGATGTAGGCAAGATGCTTGAATATGAACTTGATGCCGGCGGAAAGGCGGTGCAGGGAAAATATGGGCAGTATCTCAGGCATCCCTTCTCAGGGGTTAGCCTGGCTGAAGAATGCGGTGTGCCTCCCGAGGTGTGCCACATCATTGCTGCACATGCTCATGAGGGTGACCTGGTAAAGCGGACTACTGAAGCTTATATTGTTCATCATTCAGACTTCATGACATTCCTGCCCTTTAAAAGCAGGCTGATTGTCTGAAAAATAATACTCAAACACTAATCTGACCTAATTCCCTGTACGCTGGGTAATGTGCTCAATGCCATGTGCATTGAGCACATTTTTATATCCCATTTTGTCTACCTCGCGGTCATAGGTCATAAGTCCGTTGGTCTCGGTCTCAACATCTGTTGTCTGTGTATAAACAGAGGCACTCAGCCCTTTTTCCCTGACAAGGTCCCTGATGATGCCATAGAATGCTTCATATCTCCTCAGAAGGTCAGTGCTGTCACTCATGTTGCGGTATCCCCAGTTCTTCTGTTCCCATGTATGCCCCGGCACCGGCAGCCCCAGCCCGCCAAACTCACCCAGTACGGTTGCCCTCTTTTCCTCAGCCGGGGGAGCTACAGGCTCAGGGTAGTTGTGAACATCCCTGACATCTCCGGTACCACGGTCGGTCCATCCTGATGCACTGTTAACCAGCCTTGTGGTATCATAGGCTGAGATATAGTCTGTTACCACAGGAGTGTTATACTGACCCCATCCCTCGTTATAGATGACCCACATGATGATGGAAGGATGATTATACTTCGTATCTACCATACTTAACAACTCTGTCATGAACTGTGCCGAATCAGCCACTGATTTCTCAATGTCAGGCTTGTCACCCCAGATATAATCATCTCCGCTGGGCATATCCTGCCATACCAGTATGCCAAGACGGTCTGCATGATAATAGTATCTTCTGTTCTCAACTTTGACATGTTTGCGTAACATATTGAACCCCATTTTCTTAAGCATCTCAATATCATATACCATGGCCTCATCCGTTGGCGGAGTATAGATGCCGTCAGGCCAGAATCCCTGATCCAGGGGTCCATTCTGCCATACAAAATTATTGTTGACCATCAGCCGAGTGAAGCCGTCATCAGTTTTGCCAAGAGAGATTTTTCTCATGCCGGCATAAGATCTTATCTCGTCACCTACGAAGCCACCTGTAACCAATTTTACCTCCATGTCATACAGAACAGGATTGTCAGGGCTCCACAGGTGGGTGTCACTGACCTTGACGGCAATGGGCTTGCCTGTCTCCCCTCTGGCGGTTCCCGCTATGGATCCCTGGTAGGAGAAGGTGACCTCAGCCAGTGAAGGTGCCTTATCTACCGGAGGACACCCGGCCATACCGCGGCATTGATCTTCTGACACTGTGACGGTGAATACGCCTCTGTCAATGTCACTTACCACTCTTAATCCGCTTATCCAGCTTTTATCAACAGGTTCAAGCCATACACTCTGCCATATTCCGGTGGTAGGGGTGTACCATATCCCTCCGGGCTTTGTCACCTGTTTGCCTCTCGGCTGCCCTCCCCTGTCTGTCGGGTCCCATACCCTGACAAGGATATTATGTTTCTTTTTATCTGAAAGCAGGGGTGTAATATTAAAAGAGAAAGGATCATAGCCACCACGGTGGATACCTGCCTTCTGTCCGTCGATCCAGACCGAGGTCTCCCAGTCTGAGGCCTCAAAATTAAGAATTACCTGTTTGTCATTCCACTGACGCGGAAGAGCAAAATCCCTTGAATACCAGAGCGCAAGCGAATCAGTTATCCGCCTTTTGACACCCGAAAGTGCAGACTCGATGGGGTAGGGAACGAGAATTTTTCCTTCAGGGGACTGGTATTCAGCCTCTTTAAGAGTAACGGCATAATCCCAAAGCCCGTTAAGGCTCATCCACTGATCCCTGACAAGGTCAGGCCTCGGATATTCGGGCCAGGGTGAGGCGGGATCTATGTCATCTGCCCACCGTGTCATAATAGGATTTTCAGATGGTTGCCAGACTGTTCCCGGCTCCTGGGTGCAACACGGTAACAATGCAGCAAAAAGTGCTACAACCGGAAAAATGAAATGTCTCATAAGATATTGTCTTTTAAAATGGAGGTCAGCCCAGTCTCATATTCTCGACTTCTTCCATATTGCGTTCATTGTAAACGATCTTTCCCATGGGTGTATATAGAAATTCAATAAGGGTACTGTATTTTTCAACCACCTTTCCCCTGACGATCTTCATGGTTGAATTCATCATGCCGTTCTCCTCATTGAAGCTCTCGTTAAGGATGCCGATAGCCACCGGCAGCCAGCGGTGCGGGAACATGGCTCCGTACTTTCCGTTGATGCGGTACTCATTCACCTCCCCCTCGATGAGGTTCAGAATGGTCCTCTTGCCGTCTTCCGTCATTGCTGAGAGATTCCGGTCCTCGAGATATATCTTGAGGGCATGCTGGTTAGGAACTATCAGGGCTATTGTATAAGGCTTCTGGTTATTGTAGAGCATGCACTGGTCAATATATTTCGACTGCTCACTCATGGCCTCCTCTATTCCTTCAGGACTGAATTTTTCGCCGTCATCAGCAATCAGCAGGCTTTTAAAACGACCCATTACATAGAGGTATCCCTCTTTGTTCATGTAGCCCATATCACCTGTATATAGCCATCCGCCTCTCAATGAATCTGCTGTAGCTGTCTCGTTCTTCCAGTATCCCTGCATGACGTTGCCTCCCTTAATTACTATCTCTCCCTTTTCACCGAAAGGCAGGCTCTCTCCCTTGTCATCGCATATCTTCAGCTCCATATTATTGACCAGGTAGCCTGAAGATCCCAGAACATGCCTTGCCAGGGAATTTGAAGATATGATCGGAGAAGCTTCTGAGAGTCCATATCCCTGGAACATAGGCACTCCTATTGCATAGAAAAAGCGCTGGAGCTCAATATCAAGCAGTGCCCCGCCTCCTATGAAGAACTCGAGCTCACCACCGAATACATCCCTTATCTTTGAGAACAGGATCTTGTCAAACAACTTCAGGAACGGCTTCTTCAGCTTTTGAATTCCCTGTCCCTTGTTATAGCCCTCCTTGTTATATGCATAGGCCATTTTCATTGCTGTATTGAAGAGTGTCTCGGTAAGCTTACCCTTTTCTTTGATGCCCTTTTCGATATTCTTTCTGAAGTTCTTGGCCAGCGCTGGAACACTCATGAGCAGGTTTGGCCTTATCTCCTTCATGCATATCGGGATGTTACGCAGGCTTTCCATTGGAGTCTTCCCGATTTTTACGGAAGCAATGCTGGCTCCCTTTCCCATAAATGCGTAGATGCCTGCCGTATGCGCAAAAGAGTGATCCCAGGGTAGTATGAGCAACGTTTTGAAGTGCTGGGGAATATCCATCAGGCTGTATGACTGATAAACATTTGTCACATAGTTTCCGTGCGACAGTATTATACCTTTAGGATCTGCCGTGGTGCCTGAAGTATAGCATATGTTTGCGAAATCAGACGGTTTTATGCCTTTGATGAACTCTTCAAACGATGACCTGTTTGCCGGGTTTTCAAGCCACTCTCTTCCAATCTTGCGAACCTCATTGAAATGAATTTCCCTTTCGGAGTACTCTTCGCGCGGGTCCATGAAAATGACCTTTTGTATTACAGGACATTTGTGAATCACTTCCCTGATCTTCTCACTCTGCCCGCTGGAAGTGATGACCATTTTTGACTCGGAGTGCTGAAGACGAAACCCGATCTCCTCGGGATTTAATTTCACTGACAGAGGGACATTCATGGCGCCGGCATAAAGAATCCCCAATTCCCCTATAACCCAGCTGTTCCTCCCCTCTGAAAGAAGAGAGACACGGTCACCCTTCATTATTCCAAGCTGCATCAGGCCTGCAGCAAATTCATGCACCTGTTGTCTGACATCCTGGTAGGTGGCACCTTCATATTTGTCCTGCGGCTTCTCCCACAGGTAAATATTGGTTGCATATTTTTCAACATTCTCTTCGAAGAATTGAATCAGAGATTTCATTCTGTGTCTTTTATTTTTGTTTTTTTTGGCAAACTAATATATGAAAGAATTGGGTCAATAGTATATCGTTGACTGATTTTCATTGGATTTCTTGGATTCTAATACTATCTTTATAGTCTGTAACACTTATAATGTTATTTATGAAGAGATTAATAACAGTCCTGATGGCAGTAATGCTGCTTCTCACGCCCTCTTGCAAGTTCATTAAGAACAACAATCCATTTGGCAAGAAAGCCAGGGAGGCTGTTGCGTTGCAGCAACAACAGGAGGCTTTTCGCAGGGCTGACTCAATCAAGGTTGCAGCCGCGGAGATTGCCAGGGAGCAGGAGCTCCAGGCTGAGCTGGCACGCATTGCCGAACAGGAGGCTGCAGCAAAAGCCCGGGAAAAATATCACATAATCGTTGGCAGCTTCCTGACGCCTGATTATGCAGCGTCATGGCTTAACCATTGCAAAGAGATGGGATATGATGCAAAGATTGTATCAATGAACGGTGGCCGCTGGAACCTGGTCTCAGCAGATTCTTACCAGACAGTGCGTGAGGCCTGGAATGCATTGCCCTCTTTTGAGTCCAATTTTGAGATGGGAGCCTGGATCTATTCAGGAGAATAACTGTCAGCGGTAAATTGTTGCAGATCTGTCAGGGCCAACTGATACTATTGTTACTGGCACCCCGGTCTCCTTTTCAATGAATTCTATATAAGATGTTAATCCGGGAGGCAGCTCACCCCATTTTTTACACTGGCTGATCTCGCAGTTCCATCCAGGGAGAGTTTTATAGATTATTTCTTCTATATCTGAAAGACAGTAAGGCAGTTCTGTCACCTCTTTGCCGCCTGTTGAATAAGCTGTGCACACCTTTATTTCATCAAATCCTGAAAGAACGTCGGCTTTCATCATGAAGAGACGAGTAACTCCGTTGACCATTATAGCATATTTCAGTGCCGGCAGGTCAAGCCATCCGCATCGTCTGGGGCGGCCTGTTGTTGATCCGTATTCATTACCCTGGTCACGCATCAGCTGTCCGTTTTCATCATGCAGTTCCGTGGGGAAGGGCCCGCTGCCAACCCTGGTGCAATAAGCCTTGAAGATGCCAAAGACCTCTCCGGTGCGGCCGGGAGCAACGCCAAGCCCCGTACAGGCCCCTGCAGCTACGGTGTTTGATGATGTGACAAAAGGATAGGTGCCGAAGTCAATGTCAAGCATCGTCCCCTGGGCCCCTTCAGCCAAAACCCTTTTGCCGGAACTAAGGCTTTCGTCAATGAGATACTCACTGTTAACCATTGTAAACTGCCTGAGATACTCTGCAGCCTCAAACCATTCATTTTCGAGCTCATGGAGATTCATCCCGCCGTCAAAACCGGCAAGTCTTTTATGATGTTCGGCAACGTGCATGTTGTACAGTTCCCTGAAGTCTTTTCTGAGCAGATCACCCACACGCAGGCCGTTACGCGATGCCTTGTCAGTATATGCAGGTCCAATACCGCGCAGAGTGGAGCCTATCTTTGCGGCACCGAGAGAGACCTCGCTGGCGGCATCAAGCAACCGGTGCGTGGGCATTATCAGATGTGCCTTGTATGATATCACAAGCCTCTCACGGACTGTCCCGATACCTATACCCAGGCTCTCAACCTCCTTGCGGAAGACCACAGGGTCAAGCACAACCCCGTTGCCTATCACATTGACCTTGCCTTCACGAAAGATACCCGAGGGTATCAGGTGGAGTACATGCTTCTGATTGTTGAATTCAATTGTGTGACCGGCATTCGGTCCTCCCTGAAACCGGGCTATTACATCATAATCAGGACTCAATGCATCAACTATTTTTCCCTTACCCTCATCACCCCACTGGAGACCTAACAATATGTCAATGTTCATGTTACGAAAATATCTGGTAATTAAAAACAACTCGGCAAAATACAAAAAAATACTGATACTGCCTCAATAATATTGAGACAGTACCTCATTATAAGTTCTCAGATTATTATGACCCTTCCGCCTCAGAAATTTATCACAAAATCAAGCCAGGGTATTCCTATAATAATTTCTGAAGCAATGTCCGGATTATTAACGAATGCCAGGTCTATAGAAGTTTTCTCTCCCAGGAACCTGATGCCGTAAGAGAATATGCCGTAATATCCGC
>JAQBHM010000269.1:0-18919 GCA_032127795.1 Bacteroidales bacterium
ACAATCCTCCATCCGCCCATCAGGGTCCCGGCGCTTATAGCAGTATAGCAGCCGAGCACTATCCAGTGGGGTATTTCATGGATCTTACCGTCAAGCATCTGGATCTGAGCCCAGTGAGGAATTGCCGATGGCTCCACACCATGAAAAAAGACCAGCATTGCAGCGGCTATTATACCCATGACTTTCTGAGCATCATTTCCCCCATGCCCGAGACTGAACAGGGCTGAAGATATAAGCTGCATATGCTTGAATCTTCTGTCAAGCCTGAATGGATTGCCCCTCCTGCTGATCCAAAGCAGCATAATGGAAATAAGGTAGGAGAATAACATGCCCAGAAGCGGGGCAAGAAAAATGAAAATTGCAATCTTAAGTATCTTGCCGGTATGCACCACTTCCCAGCCTGCAAAAGCAATAGCTGCTCCGGCAAAACCACCCACAAGGGTATGCGATGAACTGGACGGGATACCAAGATACCACGTCAGAAGATTCCACATTATTGCAGCTATTAAAGCAGAGAGTATTACAAGAAGGGTAATGGCCGAAGTATCCACAATCTTTGCAATGGTGTCAGCAATATTCAGCTCAAAAACAAGGTAAGCAAGAAAATTGAAGAAAGCAGCCCAGACAACCGCCTGGAACGGTGTCAGTACCTTGGTGGATACCACAGTGGCAATAGAGTTGGCAGCATCATGAAATCCGTTGATGAGATCAAATCCGAATGCCAGGACAACTACAATGATCAGCAGGGTGAAATCCATCAGGTTTTATTATTATGCTATTTTGACAATTACGGAAGAGATTATATCAGCAACATCATCACAGCGATCCACCGCCTTTTCGAGTGCCTGCAGTATGTCCTTCTTCTTAATTAACTCAATAGCATCACTCTCTTCCTGGAAGAGTTTGGCAAGGTAGCGGTGGTTGATATCATCGGCATACTCCTCTATCTCGCTTATTTTATTACAGTTGTCTTTGTATTTTGCCAGATTCAGAACATCTCTCAGCCCGTTGAATGTTGTATTTATCTCAATTGAAGCCCTGAGAATTGCATCAGCCATATCACGAAATTCCTGTGGTATCTCCTTTACATGATAAAGGTGTATCTTTTTTGCTGATCCGAAAATGAGATCTACAACTGAATCAGTAGCATGAATCAGGTCATATATGTCCTCACGGTCAAAGGGGGTTATAAAAGTGCTGTTAAGTGACTTGTAAAGATTTTTGGCTATCTGGTCGCCCACCAGTTCTGATTCCTTGATCTTCTGACCCAGAACTTCTCTCTTTTCCGGTGAAGGTTCATTCATTAACTCAACCAGTAGTTCCGATGCTATTATGAGATTTGCCGAGGCATCTTTGAACAGCGGATAAAACTTACCCTCCTTAGGAGCAAGGAATGAAAATATCTTGTCAAGTTTCATATATGAATTTGTTTTTTACGACGGTTTCAGGAACCCGACAAAAGTATGATTTTAACATCAGTCTGAAAAGGGGATATGTCATAATGTTCATTAATTGTTGATTACTATTTTTTCATTATCTGGCACAACTTTGAGTATCTTAGCAAGCCGATCATTAAAATAAGTTATTGATGAAAATTACATTTTACGGTGCTGCACGAGAGGTTACCGGCAGCAAGGTATTGATAGATACCGAACACGGCAAGAAGATCCTTCTTGACTGCGGCCAGTTCCAGGGAAAGGGACTGGAGACACAGGAGCAGAACAGATCACTTGATTATTCTCCTGCTTCGGTAGATCATATTATTCTTTCTCATGCCCATATAGATCATTCAGGGCTCATCCCATTCATGTACCGCAACGGATTCACCGGATCAGTGGTCTGCACCAATGCCACGCGGGATCTTTGCTCCATTATGCTTGCCGATTCGGGAAAGATACAGGAGCATGATACATACACCTTCAATAAGAAGAGGGCGAAGAAGGGATTACCACCCGTTGAGCCTCTTTATACCCAGGCTGATGGTGTCTCAAGCATGAAGCTCTTTGTAAGTGTTGGCTTTGACCGCAAATTCCGAATCGATGAGTTCACCACTGTGAAGTTCACAAATACCGGGCATATGCTCGGCGGAGGAGTCATAACCCTGGAACTGAAGGAGAAAGATGGTATACGCAGGCTTGCCTATACCGGGGATATAGGAAGACCTGAAAACAGAATACTGAAGCACCCCGAGCCCTTTCCCCAGGCTGATATTCTTATTACGGAATCAACCTACGGAGACCGCCTGCATCCCTCCATCAAAGAGTCAGAAGAAGATCTTTTCAATATAGTCAATGACACCTGCGTTGTAAAAAAAGGAAAACTGATCATACCTGCATTCAGCGTAGGCCGCACACAGGAGATTGTCTATTCCTTGAATAACCTTTACAATGCAAAGCGTCTCCCGAAGGTTGACGTATATGTTGACAGTCCCCTTTCGGTGAATGCCACAAATATTTTCCGCCTGCATACTGAGTGCTTCAATGAAGATGTAGCGAATGTCATGCTTACTGACCCTGATCCGTTCGGATTCAACTCACTCTTTTACTTAACCGCCAAGGAAGATTCCATGAGGCTGAATGATCTGAAGAAGCCCATGATCATCATTTCATCGTCAGGAATGATGGAAGCCGGACGTGTGAAACATCACCTGGCAAACAATATAAGCAACAGCGACAATACGATACTGGCAGTCGGCTACTGTGCTCCTTCAACGCTTGGAGCAAGAATATTAAGAGGAGACAAGGTGGTTTCAATACATGGCAACAGCTACCAGGTTAACGCTGATATAAGAAAGATCGAGTCATATTCGGGTCACGGAGATTACAGGGAAATGGGTGACTATATCTCATGCCAGGACCCTTCACAGTTGCAGAAGGTATTTCTCGTTCACGGTGAATATGAAACACAGCTTACATATCAGAAGTACCTTGAGTCAAGAGGTTTTGGCAATATCCTGATCCCGTCAATGGGCGAGACATTTACAGTGTAATATAATTAATGATAAAAATCATCGCATAGACAGCCTGAGAGCTGTAATTTGCGGAAAAATTGAATGCTATGTTTATAATAATGGTCATCGTCTTCGTGCTGGGTTATACGGCTATAGCCCTGGAGCACCCTCTTAAAATTGAAAAGGCTGCCAGTGCACTGCTGATAGGCTCAGTCTTATGGGCACTTTATGCCCTTTTCAGTGAAAAGATTCTTGCTCTTGGCTTCTCTCCCTCGTGGGAAGAGATCAAGATGTCTGCACAAAGCATAATTCAGAATATCAAACCGGCGATGGACCCTGACGGGTTTGCCACATCACCCTTCAGGGAGACTGTAGACCTTGCACAGAATACACATGCTTTTGTAAAAGAAGAACTGGCTCACCATCTCGTTGATATTGCCGAGATACTCTTTTTCCTCTTCGGAGCCATGACCATCGTGGAGGTCGTTGATCAGCACCAGGGATTCGCGGTAATAACCGACAAGATCATAACAACCAACCAGGTAAAACTTATCTGGATAATCGGCTTAATTACATTCTTCATGTCAGCTGTTCTTGACAACCTTACCACCACCATAGTAATGATCGCTTTGCTCAGGAAGCTGATCTCAGATAAACATACCAGATGGACTTTCGCGAGTATGATTGTGATCTCAGCCAATGCGGGAGGTGCATGGTCACCTATTGGTGACGTGACAACAATAATGCTCTGGATAGGGGGTCAGATAACTACAGTAAACATAATACTCAAAGTATTCCTTCCAAGTATGGTTAGTATGATCGTACCCCTGGCAATTCTGTCATTCATGGTCTCCGGTGAGGTCAAAAGGCCTGAAAGATCTCAGCATTCTACCGATATTACAACAGCCGGGGAAAGGATGTTCATACTGATCCTCGGGGTCTCTGTCCTGCTATTTGTGCCGGTATTCAAGACCATCACACACCTGCCTCCGTACGTAGGTATGCTCTTCGGTTTAAGCATTCTCTGGCTGGTATCTGAGATAATGCACAGGGATAAGGAGGATGAAGTAAAGAAAAAGCTTACTGTCTTCAATATTGTAAAGAAGGTTGACACGCCTACTATTTTCTTTTTCCTTGGTATCCTTTCAGCCGTTGCCGCACTGCAGAGCGCAGGGCAATTGAGTCTTCTGTCCGGATGGCTGAATGACAAACTTGGCAATATTTACCTTATTAACCTGGCAATCGGGGCCATCTCGGCAATTGTCGACAATGTGCCGCTTGTAGCAGGAGCTATGGGTATGTATGATATTGTGACCCCTGACATGTTGCGCATAGCCGCTGACCCTGTGTATGCCGGATTCTTTGTTCAGGATGGACTCTTTTGGGAGTTTCTTGCCTACTGTGCAGGTACCGGAGGAAGCATGCTTATTATAGGATCGGCTGCCGGTGTCGCTGCTATGGGACTTGAGAGGATAGACTTTATATGGTATATGAAAAGAATCTCTCTACTTGCACTTGCCGGTTATCTGGCAGGCGCAGGCACATACTGGATTCAGGCACAGATACTTGCTTAAAAACTGTAACCGGCCGAGATACTTACTGTCTTTATCAGGATAGCCTGTGATTGTCTGTTGTGTGTAAATAACAACTGGAAAGAGGGATATATACCTAATCCTTTGTACTCTCCGTAAAATCCGAGCTCAAACTTACCTCCCGGACCTGATACCGCTTCACCGGCTATCATACTCAACGGAATAACTCCCAGTTTAGATTTGTACTGCATTTCCATCCGGTAGTCAAAAGAGAAAAATCCTGCATTGTAGGAGTTGAAGATGCCAAAGTACTCCCATCCTGCCCTGAAAGTGACGCCTGCATAAACACCGGCACCTGTAAGATAGAGCCATGCTTCTGAAATCTGCTGGTCATCCTCAAAGAGATCATAGGCACTGGCATAATGGTAAAAAGCTCCTACCCGGTATTTCATGAAAGGTTTTCCGGACCCTAGCTCCGTATCGAAAGAAAGACCGTAGCCGTCGCCGGGATAAAAAGTGAAGTCGTTGTTGGCATACAGTGTTGTAACCTTTTCAGACCATACGCCATAAGGAGCAAACGGAACAGAATAACCTGCGCGCATTGACAGTTCCCTCTCCTGGGCAGAGGCGGAGAGGCTGACAATAACAAAAAATATTGCAATGAAATATCTCATCCCTTTAAATTTTTGCCAAAAATACAATTATTGGATTACAGTCGGTGGAAGTATCAAAAAAAAAGGCTGTCATCTGACAGCCTTTAGTTTTAGTATCTCGGTTCACGATCCCTGTCGCGAAAATCGCGGCGCGGACGGAAAGGTTTTTTTTCAGCCTTCGGCTCAGATCTCTTAACAATGATCTCGCTACCGTCGAGCTCAGTGTTGTTAAGCTTTTCAATAGCTTCAAAACCAGCACGGTCATCAGCCATCTCAACGAAACCATAACGCTTTGAAAAGCCGGTTTCACGGTCCATAATAATTTTAGCGGAGAGAACCTCTCCAAATTTGCTGAAAAGTTCCTGAAGGTCTTCTGCTTTTGTTACAGAGCTCAGCTTGGCTACAAAAATGTTCATCGGAAAATTTAATTAAAATGTTAATAAAAATATTTTTGTCAGCAGGTTATCTCTGAAAATCATATTTTGAGATAAAGAGAAGATAACCTCACTGTTATTCGCAAAGGTATTTAAATAATTTTAACAATTCCAAATTTATTTAAATATTTGAAAATGAACATTTGAGGAGTAAACAGAGGTATCTATTTTCTCAGAACCGGAGACTCCATCCATTTTTCAAGTGCAGAGAGAACAAGCTCTTTTTGGTCCGGGGGCAGGTTACGGATACGTGTATTATGAGCACCGCCGGGCTTCACAACTTTAATACAACTGACATTATTGCCGGGGTCAGCAGCAGTTGCCGACCATGGGTCATTACCGCCGTAAATGAATATGAAATGTTCAGCTTCATTTCTAATATAAGTGTCAACCTGTTTTGCGAACTCATAGTCATATTTGTACTCCGGCCCCCTGGGCGCTGAGAATTGAAATTCCGGTTTCCCATTGTCAGCTGCATATTTAAGCAGGCCGGCAAACCTGTCAAAATCATAACCGTAATAACCTATCTCGGTCATAGCCTGGTAAAAGAAAGGTTCAAAATAAACCAGCCCCTGATCGGTGAAGTAGTTGAAATCTGCAACCCTGGCAAGATGTCTGAAGATATCTTCATCACTTCCTTCAAGCGGGATATTATCGCATGTGATATTACTCCACTGGAAGAATGCAAATTCATATTCGAGCACCGTCATTTCAAATGCCTTCTCTGCACCGCCTACTCTTTCAAAGGTCCAGCCTCTCTCTGTCGCCAGCAACTGTAGCATGGGGAACAAGACATCAAACTTTCCGAGCGCCAGTTTCTGAAAATCAAAGACCCTCTGTCTGCATTCAGGAGTGCTCACATTAGCAAGAAATTCATACATTCTGGGATCCTCAGGTCCAAAGTTTAGCGGCCCAACATAGGGTACCCTGACATCAACATCATCAGGATAATAGTAACTGTGGAACATCACCGTCTGTCCACCCTTGCTTATACCTGTTGACAGCCATTTACCCCTGAATACAGGTTTAAAAAGCTCAATGACCCTGTGCTGATCAGCAGCTGCCTGCCATGTTGTAAGATACCTCCAGTCAACTGAATCAGGCATTGAATCTTCGAAATACCTGTGTTCTATTATTATCTGGTTACACTGCAGGATGGCAGCCAGTTCAGTCTTCCCGTTACGTGCCGAATATCCTTCGACCTCAACAACAACTGGCTTGTCAGGTCCAACATAATTGAGAAATACCTGCTGGGTGAATTTGGGACCGTCAGGATTGTTGTGATCAACAGGCTGGATTATGTGAATTTCATAAGCCTGACTGAACATACTGTCAGCATCTGTCTTTTCAACCCTGGTGGCAGGAAGTGTTGCCAGCCTCTCTTCAAGAGTCATGGTTTGAGTGCCACATCCGACAAGAGACAGGATAAGGTTAATTAATAAATCAGGTATCTGGATCTTCATGTTATTGATATTGACAATAATAGTTTAGTGTTCCTGACGGTACAATGCTTCTGTTTTCTTCTTCAGCCAATGCTTCTCCTCAGTACTGAGGAGCGGGCTCAGCGTTCTGTATACTTTTTCATGATATTCATTGAGCCACTTCAGCTCTCTGTCATCAAGCAGGGATATCTCTATGAGAGTGGCGTCTATATAACACAGCGTGACAGTCTCGAATGCAAGAAAAGTGCCGTAATCAGTCACTGCATCCTGGATGCAGAGTATCAGATTTTCAGTCCTGAAACCATATTCACCCGGTCTGTATATGGCAGGTTCATCTGCAGTAAGCATTCCTGGCTCTATGATTGTTTTCATATCTCCTGAAGACCCGGTGCCTATTGTCTGCGGTCCCTCATGTACATTAAGAAAATACCCGACGCCATGACCGGTTCCATGACCGTAGTTCAATCCATTATCCCATAAAGCCTTACGGGCAAGGACCTCAATCTGGAAACCCTTTGTTCCCAGCGGAAATTTTACCATTGCAAGATTAATGGTGCCCCTGAGGGCAAGGGTGAAATCGGATTTCATCCGCGCATCAGGCATTGACAGAGCAACAGTACGTGTTACATCGGTGGTACCACCCAGATACTGTCCTCCTGAATCAAGAAGGAATATCCCCTGCGGTTTAAGTTCTGCATCACTCTGCTCTGATGGGCCGTAATGGGGCAAAGCGGCATGAGCATTATATGCCGCAATGGTCTCAAAAGAGGGACCCATGCATCCCTCCTGCTCCATCCTGAAAGCCTCCAGCCTCGCTGAAGCAGTAAGCTCCGTGATATGTTCCTTTCCTATGTTCTTTTCAAGCCAGTAGAAGAAGCGTGTGAGAGCCACACCGTCCTTGATCATTACCTCCCTGATATTTCCGGTCTCGGTTGAGTTTTTTATTGCCTTGAGGCGAGTAGGTATGCTTATATCCTCCATTATTGTCACCTTGCGCGGCACTGACTTGTATATTGATGCTGAAGTCGTCACGGGTGACAGCAGTAAGGCAGATCCATCAGGCAGAGAGGCAGTCACACGTGACACCATATCATATGGCAGCAGTACCACTCCCTCTTTGTCAAAAGCAGCCTTAACAGTACCAGGGACCTTTTCCTCATCGGTAAAAATGAGAACCTGATCAGCACCAACAAGGGCAAATGAGAGAAGCAGGGGACTGAATTTTATGTCATTGCCTCTGATGTTTAAAAGCCACATTATATCATCAACAGATGTGAGAAGCTGAAAGTCTGCACCGAGATCCCTCATTCTAGTACGTACATCTTCAATTTTTTCAGCACGGCTCCTGCCAGCGTATTTCAAAGGGTGCTCAAAGGCTGGTTCTGAAGGCAAGGAAGGCCTGTCAGTCCAGATCCCTGAAATCAGATCCTGGCTGATGTCCGGTTTTGAACCAAGGGCAGATTCAAGTAAGCGTACCTGTCCGATAGAGATAACCCTGCCATCTACCGCTATCTTTTTGCCCTTCTTAACATTACCAGCCAGCCAGTCAATATACTCAGGGGTATGAGGCACCTTTAGCTTTACAAGCAGAAAACCCGAGCCCTGAAGCTGTTCCTCAGCCTGAATAAAATACCTGCTGTCTGTCCAGAGCCCTGCAAATCTCGACGTTATGACTACCGTTGCTGCCGAGCCGGTGAAACCTGTCAGCCATTCGATTACTCTCCAGTGATCCGGGACATACTCTCCCAGATGCGGATCTGCGGCAGGAACAATAAGTGCATCCACACCTTTATTCTTCATTGCAGACCTCAGATCAGAAAGCCTTTTTTTATTTTTGTTAGCAGCCATGATTTTAATGTTACAGGTTCTTTCAGATTGATCAGTTGCCTGTTTTATGAAGAGTAACCTCAATAACAAGCATCCTTCCCGGAGGAATAACAAAGCGTCTTTTTCCCGGTACATTGGGTGCATAAAAGCCCTGTGTGCCATAGGCAAGGTCTGCAGGTATTATCAGCACTCTTTTTTCGC
This sequence comes from Bacteroidales bacterium, assembly GCA_032127795.1. Taxonomy (GTDB): domain Bacteria; phylum Bacteroidota; class Bacteroidia; order Bacteroidales; family VadinHA17; genus SR-FBR-E99. The sequence continues at coordinate 9,040 of JAQBHM010000269.1, forward strand.
CCTCCCTCATACCGCTGAGACCTTCATTAAGTCCTTTGATAAGTATATCACTGCCTGCCTCAAAATTGAATTTTACAGCGGTGCTCTCCTGTGCCGGTTTTCCGTCAGAGGCACTTGTAAATGGCAATATTTCAGCAGTTCTGCCGGTGTAGGAAAATGTGCCTGTCACACCGGGGAGCAGTTCCCTGCCGCCTCCTTCCTCAAGTATCTTATACCTGAGACCAGAGGCTGTGGCAGTAAAATCAAAATCATAAGTATCCCTGACAAATTTTTCCTCAGCCTTAACCCTTGCAGATTCTATCTTTCCTACTCTCTTCCACTGTTTCTTCAGGAGCTTCCCGAAGGTTTTATCATTGACGATAAACCTGCCGGCAGCTTCTCCAACCCTTAAAACCGTAACAGTATATGTTGTATCACCCTGCTCAATCCTGTTTACTACGTCCATTCCCGAGATAATCTCCCCGAAAACCGTATGAATCCTGTCAAGATAGGACCTGTCGCCCAGGGTAATATAGTACTGGCATGTTGCAGTATTCGGTCCGGAGTGAGCCATTCCGAGCATTCCAGCCTTGCGGTGGCTAAGGTCAGTGATTTCATCCGGAATGGTATAGCCGGTAACATCTGCATCCTCATTCTGTGGGGCCATGTCTTTTGCCGGTGCACCTCCCTGGATGACATGACCCTTTACCACCCTGTGCCACGGAGAGTTGGAATAAAAGGACTGACCCTTCGGGTAAGTTGCATTGGTAAGGGTCCCTTCTGCCAGGCCAATAAAATTGGCACAGGTGACAGGTGTCATCTCATAGAAAAGAACTGCTCTGAAGGTTCCCTTGCTGGTTTTAAAGTCTGCATAGATTCCCTCTCTCTGTGCTGAGCCGGCCCCACAAATGAGTAAGAGTGCCAGAAGCAGGGTCGCCGTTTTGTTTTTCATAATCAGGCAGGTTCGGATATAAAGCAATTATTTTCCAAAGAACTCTCTCATCCAGAAACTATTGGCCTCAGCAGTAGAGAATATCCTCTTGGGGCCGCCCCAGCCATGGCGTTCGCCGGGATAGACCATGAACTCAAAAGGTTTATTCAGATCCTGCAGTTTTGTGATCAGCCATATTGAATTTTGCATATGGACGTTATCATCCATGGAACCGTGCCGAAGCATCAGCTTACCCTTATAATTCTCAGCATAGGTCAGTGCCGAACCTGCTTTGTAACCCTCAGGGTTATCCTGTGGTGTATCCATGAATCTTTCCGTGTAGACGTTATCATATAGTCTCCAGTCTGTGACGGAATAGTCAGCTATGCCATGTGTCCAGTAATCAGCACCCATTGTAAGAGCCATACAGGTGGTATACCCACCGTAAGATCCTCCTGTGATACCCATCCTTGAAGCATCAACCCAGGGTTTTTCACGCAGCCATCTGACAGCGTCAGAGTAATCAGACATCTCCCATTTGCCAAGAGAGCGGTACATATAATCAAGGCCTTTCTTCCCGAAGTGACCGGAAGCACGGTGATCCACCGAAATTGTAACAATACCGTTCTCGGCATACCAGCGTGGCTGCCAGCCTGTCCACATATTTCTTACTCCTCCTGCATCAGGGCCTCCGTAAATAGTGAATACCACCGGGTATTTAACTGCAGGATCAAAATTGAGAGGATAGGTAATTACTGCGGGCATATTGAATAATCCGTCTGAAGTCTTTATCCTTACCATCTCTGTCTTTGCATGTTTGGCGGGATCAAAAACAGGAAGTTCATTCCTGTGGATCATATTAAGGGCCTTGCCTTTCCTGTCTTTTAAAACAATACCTCCCGGATCACTTATGCTGCTCCATGAATCAAAGAAGTAAGAGCCTTTCGGAGAGACTGAAACCTTATGCATCCCCGGTTCTGATGATAACTGCTGCAAACGGCTGCCATCAAGTGCTGCGGAAAAAAAATGTTCATCGGTTGACTCGGGTCCTGTACCGTTAAAGTATATTGTCTTTGTAGTCTCATCAACCCTGTTGATGCCAGTCACTTTCCATGGGAAGTTGGTTATCCGGGAGCGCAGGATACCGTCCCATCCGTAATAATAGAGATTATTCCAGTCGTTCTGATAGCTTCTGAGTATAAAGCCCGAGCCATCCTTCATAACATAGATATCTTCAAAAAATTCCACCCAGGTTGGGCGTGTCTCACGGTATATCTCCTTATAGTCTCCTGACGAGGCGTCAGCAAGGATAAAACGCATATCATTCTGGTCTCTGTTCAGGACCTGGACCATCAGCATGCGACTGTCAGGAGTCCATGAAGGCCAGGCAATATACTGATCAATGGACTCATCTGTCTTTACCCAGGTGGTTTCTCCGGTAGAGATCTCTGCTATACCCATGCGCACCTTTGGATTGGGGTCACCAGGTTTAGGATATGGCGTGACCTCCATTCGACCGTGAATGCCGTCGGTGTCCTCAAGAGCCACAAGCGTAAACTCAGGGACAGGAGTGTCATCTGTATGAAGGTAAGCAATACGGTTACCGTCAGGAGACCACCAGAAAGCAGCATACCTCGAAGGTCTTCCCAGTATCTCCTCGAAGTATACCCATGACGCCCATCCGTTATATACCTTTTCTGCAGCATCGTTCGTTAACCTGATCTCCTTATTAAGTTCCAGATCATATATATACAGATCCTTGTCTTTTGTGTAGGCTATCTTCCTATTGTCTGGTGAGAAGCGCATATTTACCTCCTGTGCGGGATCATCGGTGAGTTTTCTGGCACCACTATCACCAATTCTGAAATACCAGATATCATTTTCCTGGCTGCGCAATGCTGATGATTTATCTTCTGTCACAACCACTGACCTGTCAGATCTGAAATCTTCAGGAAGGGCCTCACGAAAAATATCTTCATCACTTTTAAAATCAGTGACAATGAATGACTTTCCTGTTTTGCAGTTATAATTTTTAATGATGCTGTTTTTCTCCTCATCGTACGTCTGAAGCAGGAAATGTGAATCATCAATCCATTTAATCAGCCTTGGCTGATTTAAATTCATGCCGGGTCTCTGTGCTCCTAACTGAATGCAGTTCAGCAGTATCACTGCTGTGAGAATAAAGGTGAATTTACTTTTCATATCGCTTTAATAATGATTTCGGTTTATCAGGGAAGAACAAATATATAAAAGAAAAGGACAATGAATTTGCATGTTGTTCCAAAACACATAATGGAAGAATCAATGGAATGTTTAAATTTGACTTTTAAATTCATGGGGTGACGAAAGAAGGAGAGAAACATCCTCCCAACTGGTGGATGAAACTTGACAATGCAGCAAAGATATATCCTGCAATTACCGGCTCAGAGCTAACCGGGGTTTTCCGTATTACGGCTGTACTGAGTTCACCTGTTGTGCTGTCAGCCCTGCGCAGGTCAGTGACAGAAACTTCGAAGCTCTTTCCATCATTCAGTGTGGAGCTGTGCAAGGGTTTCTTCTGGTATTATCTTGAATACAACGGCAATGAACCAAGGATTCTGGCAGATGAGGGCCTTCGTTGCCAGACGTTTCCAAGGAATATCAAAGGGGAGCTGATGTACAGGGTACTTACCCGCAACAACACTGTTTCAGTAGAGTTCCTGCATATTCTCACTGACGGAGGCGGAGCAATGTTTTTTCTCAAGACCCTCCTCAACTATTATTTTCTCTATTCCCGAGGCATAGAATCACCTCCGTTCCCTGATGTGGTTGGCGGTCCTCCCCCCGGTGGCACCGAAGACCTCTTCACAAAATTCTATGGAAAGGGTCTGCCCCATCCGCCTGTCCTTCCGCTGGCATGGCATCTTCCTTACAAATTGCGTGAGACACCGCGGTTCAGGGTAACATCTTTCGGTATGTCATCACTCCAGCTTACAACGGTGGCAAAAGAGCACGGAGCAACCATAACTGAGTTCCTGGGATCAGTGTTTCTCTTCGTGCTTCAGGAGATGAGACTGTCTCACGGAAAGGGATCACCACATATCAGGGTGCAGATCCCTTTCGATCTTCGGAAAAAATTCGATTCATTTACTCTTCGCAATTTTTCACTTTTCGTTTTACCGGAAATAGACATCCGACTGGGACCATACACCTTTGACGAGATACTGCAGGAAGTCAAAATGACAATCCAGATGAGTAATGAGAAGAGAATAAGAAAGATTATCAGCCGTAATGTTTCCAATGAAAAGAACCCGGTGATAAGAGCCATGCCTCTATTCATCAAGAGTCCCGTGCTGAGGATGGCATACAGAAAATTCGGCCCAAGCCAGTTCTCAAGCATAATAACAAACATGGGCAGGGTAATGCCCGAAGGGCCTGCAACAGAATTTATCGAGGCCTTTTCTGTCACCCCTCCACCACCTCATAAGGATATTAAAGTGACATGCGGACTTATTTCGCTTGGAGCTAATACGATACTGACATTCGGATCCCTTACAGATTCTGCAGGGCTGGAACGGGAATACATCCGGTTCCTGACAAAAGCCGGAATAGCAATGAAACTTTTAAACAACAGTTAACCTAAAGCATCATGACTATATGCAAAAGTTGCGGAGTTGAACTTGGCGAGGGGGCTGACAGCTGCCCACTGTGCGAAGCAACTGAGAATAACAGAAGAGTTGTCTCACCTGCAGATGTCCTTAACATATCAAAGCAGCAAAATGCAAAACAACTCTATGAGCTGACTATGCTGCTGCTTTTCTGCGCTATCATGATAACCATTGCCATTGATGCTGTCTTCGGCAAGGGAATGAACTGGTCGCTGTTCACAACAACCTGCATTGGTTATGTAATGGCTGTGGTGACAGTCCTTTATTTCTGGCATAAAAGAGCTTACCTGCTGATAGCCGGAGGACTGGCTTCAACGCTTCTTCTGCTATTTTTCATTGAGCTTATGACCGGCAATACCGGATGGTTCCGGACGGTTGCCGGCCCTCTTACGCTGTCACTCTTCATTCTTATTGCTCTTGTAGTATTCCTTAACTCCCTTTCAGTGTACAAGGGGCTGAATCTCATTGCTTTAATAATGGCAGGACTGGCCGTATTCATCATCATTACCGAATTCCTGATCGACAGGTTCAACAGTGGTATTTTCAAACCTCAGTGGTCTGTGGTCACAGCCGCATCTCTTTCAATCATTGCCCTCATTCTTATTTTTGTGCACTACAGGCTTAAACGTGGAAGGAGCCTCGGAAGGTTGTTCCACGTCTAGGCTGTTTGAAATTAGTGCTCTAACAACATAATATTTCATGTCACACAGTATGACAATTGAAATATATTTACAATTAAAATTCCCTTTATGAGAAAATCTGTAGCAGCCGGATTATTTCTGGTCATAATTTCAATAAGCCTTGCCGGACAGAATATTAAATCACCGGCCCAGTTCCTTGGTTATGAGCTGGGCATGCGATTTTCAATGCATCATGATGTTTCCGGTTATTTCAGATATGTAGCTGAGACGAGTCCCAATGCCGAATACCTTTCCTACGGGACAACCTATGAGGGAAGGCCTCTGGGTGTCTGCTTCGTTTCATCACCTGAGAACCTGGCAAACCTTGAGCAGCTCAGGATCGCTAACCTGCAGAGAACAGGACTTAAAGAAGGCAGTTCCACTGCTGAGCCGGTGCCTTTTGTATGGCTGGCCTACAATGTACACGGTTCGGAACCTGCCGGAACCGAAACGGCCATGAAAGTCCTTTATACTCTTGTTACCGGAGATTACCCCGGCGCAGAAGAGTGGCTGAAAAACTGTGTCATCATCATCGATCCATGCCAGAACCCTGATGGACGGGATCTGTTTACAATAAGGTATCTGAGAGCACAGGGTTACCCGGTCAATGTTGATCCCAATGCCTGGGAGCATAACCAGGGATGGCCTTCAGCAAGGCTGAACCATTATCTCTTTGACCTTAACCGCGACTGGACCTGGCAGATACAGCAAGAGACACAGGTGCGGATGAAGCTCTATAATGAATACATGCCGCAGGTGCATGCTGACTTCCATGAAATGGGCTCAGGTTCATCATTCTTTTTTGCCCCGGGTGCCGAACCATGGCATGAGGTGATAACCACCTGGCAGCATGATTTTCATAAACTTGCAGGTGATGCAACGGCAAAAATATTTGATGAAAAGAACATGCTCTACTTCACCAGGGATAATTTTGACCTTTTCTGTCCCAGTTTTGGGGACACCTGGCCTCTCTTCAACGGAGCCATGGGCTTTACACTGGAACAGGGCGGCGGAGCCCAGGCCGGCATTGCAATGAAACGTAAGGAGCGTGACACGCTTACACTGGCAAGCCGCATTGAGGGTCACTTTCTGGCTTCAATGGCAATGATCAATACAGCCAGTGATAACCGGGTAAGACTGCTGAAAGAGTTTTATGATTTCTTTAAGTCGGCAGCCGCAAATCCAACGTTTAAATATAAAACAGTAATTGTTAAGGGATCCAATGATCCCGGCTCACTCAGCTCCCTGAAAGATCTTCTTGACCGAAATCAGATTATTTATTCCGTTCAGAAGGACAATGGGAAAAAGATGGCGGGATTTGATTACAGGGCAAATAAAGAAGGAAGTGTCACTCCTGAGAAAGGTGATATCTTAATCCATGCCGCCCAGCCCCAGGGCAGACTCATGCAGGTGCTTTTCGAACCTGATTCCTATTCGGCGGATTCACTGAGCTATGACCTCACAGCATGGTCACTGCCTTATGTGTTTAATATTGAGTCATATGCTGTGACAGAGAAAATATCTGCAGGAAAACCTGCCGGTGTGACGGAGCCGGTTGCCGGTCCGGTTGCCGTGATTGAAAACCCGTATGCTTACATCGCTGAGATGAATGGATTTAATGAGCTTAAATTTCTTGCCCTGCTTTATAAGGCAGGATTGAACGTGAGGTCCTCACTCAAGCCCTTTACAATGGGAGGCAAATCTTATGACCGGGGCACCATTGTGATTGCCAGGGGCGACAATACAAGATCACAGGGATTCGATGAAAAGGTGAAATCCGCAGCCGCGGCAAGCGAAGTCGGCGTCAACGCCATGGCAACAGGAATGGTGACAGAGGGTAAGGACATTGGCTCTGATTACATGCCGGTAAAAAGTGCCCCCTCGGTTGTTCTGGCAGGAGGTGAAGGGACTACATCATCCTTTGGGGAGATATGGTACTTTCTCGAAAGAGAACTGGAATACCCCGTTACAATTATAGAGGCTGATGAAATTGCCGAAACAGATCTTTCAGATTATGATATACTGATTCTTCCCGGAGGCAATCTTACGAAATCCAAAGAGAGGATAATGGCATTTATAAAGGATGGCGGCAGGGTGGTTGCAATTGAGAGCGCGATGACACTTTTCCAGGGTGAAAAGACAACCGCCCTCGGGAAGGCGGCAGAAGCAAAAGAGACAGAAGATAAAAAGAATATTAAAGTCAATACTGCTGATACTTCATTGCTGACCCGGTTTGAAGATAAGAGACGAAATTCAGCTACCGACAGATCGGCAGGAGCTATCTTCAGGGTAAGACTTGATGACACCCATCCCTACACTTTCGGAATGGGGAAAGAGTGGTTTATCATGAAGAGAAGCACAGGATTTCCGTACCTCGAGAAAGGGGATAATATAGGGTACATCACTGATAACGTTCCGGTGGCCGGGTTTGCCGGATATAAATTCTGCAAAAAAGTAAAGGATACTAACGTAATAGCCTCTGAAAGGATTGGCAAGGGTGAAGTGGTTTATATTTCAGACGATCCGTATTTCAGGGCATACTGGAAGAGCGGACGCATACTGCTGGGCAACATCATTCTGAGGTGACAACCGCTCATTGAGGACAGAACCCGGGTTGGTTTTCTCACACGCATGCACTACTTTTAACAACTGAACAACAAACGCTCGGGATGGAAAATTTATTGAACAGATTTCTCAGTTATGTTCGTCAGGATACCAGGCCTGATGAGTCTGTTGACTCTTGCCCCTCCTCAATTCTTCAGATGCTTTTTGCCGAGAGACTTGCAGCGGAACTGGAGGAGATAGGATTGTCAGATGTAACCCTTGACGGCAATGGCTATGTCATGGCAACTCTCCCTGCAAATACAAAAAGTACCAGGACCGTAATAGGATTTATAGCTCACATGGATACCAGCCCTGAAGCGGCCTCAGAAAATGTAAATCCCCTGGTTCATGAAGATTATGACGGGGGAGAGATCGTTCTTAACGGGAAAACAGGGGCAAAACTATCCCCTGCTGATTTTAGTGAACTGGCAGGGTATAAGGGGAAGACTATCATAACCTCTGACGGAACAACACTCCTGGGAGCTGATGACAAGGCAGGCATTGCAGCAATTGTGACAGCAATGGAATATCTGCTTCACAATCCTGAACTTAAGCACGGAGAAATAAAGGTGGCATTCACACCTGATGAGGAGATAGGACGGGGTGCTGACAAATTTGATGTGGCAGCCTTTGGAGCTGACTATGCCTATACTGTAGACGGAGGTGCAATAGGCGAGCTTGAGTATGAAAATTTCAATGCCGCTTCAGCTATTGTGAAGATCATCGGAAGAAGCGTTCATCCCGGTACAGCAAAGGAGACAATGATCAATTCCATCAGCCTGGCTCAGGAACTTAATGCAATGCTTCCAGACAACGAGAGACCCGAATTTACTGACAATTATATGGGTTTCTTTCATCTTTATGACATAAAAGGCTCAGTGGAAGAGACCACCGTGAAGTATATCATAAGAGATCATGACGCTTCAAAGTTCAACCGTCGGAAGAAAATGATGACTGAAGCAGTTAATTCGCTTCAGCAGAAACATGGTGGAGCTGAGGTGACAATGGTTCTCAAGGATCAGTATTTCAATATGAAAGAAGTCATTGAAGCAAATTTTCATATTGTTGACAGGGCAATTGAAGCTTACCGAAAATCCGGTATTGAGCCCGTTATAAAACCGGTACGCGGAGGAACCGACGGTGCGCGGCTCTCTTTCATGGGACTCCCGTGTCCCAATATCTTTACCGGGGGCCACAACTACCATGGCAGATTTGAATATATCCCCCTTCAGTCACTTGAAAAAGCTGTTGAAGTAATTGTAAATCTCTCATTGTCTGTTAATTGATTATTAAAATGATTAGACGTCCACTTCTTCTACTTGCTGCAGCACTTGTGATATCATCTTGTACAGATGAGGGCAATATACGCAAAGCAGCCTCGACCATCACTGCAGATGAACTTCGTGAGTACACCCGGACACTGGGTGATGACAGTTTCATGGGCAGGAAGCCCTTTACTGCCGGTGAATCGGTAACTGTCAGATACCTTGCCGGACAGCTTGAGGAGATAGGATTTGAACCGGCCTTCGGTGACAGCTGGTACCAGGAGGTTCCGATGGTTGAAATAACCACTGAAGTTGCCAATCCTGTAATTATAACTGCCGCAGGCATGAAAATGGAACTGGCAGCACCTGACGAGATAGCTGTTGAGTCGCCGGCACAAAAGGAGATTGTGTCACTTGTCAATGTACCGATGGTTTTCTGCGGTTTCGGAATAATAGCCCCGGAGTATGGCTGGAATGATTATGAGAACACTGACGTCAGGGGCAAATGTGTTGTTGTTATGGTGAATGACCCCGGTTTGTATAGTGAAGACACCACCTTGTTCAAGGGCCGCCAGATGACCTATTACGGGCGGTGGACGTATAAATACGAAGAGGCTGCCAGGCAGGGAGCCGCAGCCATACTGATAATTCATGAGACAACAGGCGCAGGATATGATTATTCAATTCCCAGGAAGAGCTCAATCACATCAAGCCTCTTCATGGAGCAGCAGGAAACAGGCAACATACCCTGTGAAATAACAGGATGGCTGCGCG
>JAQBHM010000270.1:0-2505 GCA_032127795.1 Bacteroidales bacterium
AGACTGAGTCCTGGTCTGTTTCTGCTCTGTTGTCTGTGCTGTAATGGCTGCACTTACAAAAAGTGCCACAACTGCCATAATAACTTGCTTTTTCATAATCTTACTTTTTTAAGTTTTTAATTTTTAGTTAGTTAAACTATAATAACAAATGCCAAATATTGTGCTGTTAAAAAATCCTGTAATAAATATTCAGGAACAGTGTGAAACCTTTCGGAGTTTGAATGTCAGTATCAGAATATGTCGGAAGCACATATCCCGGTTCCACCTCTATTGTCAGGTTGCCTGAATTAATTCCTACCGGGACTCCAAAATCAACTTCCATTATTCCAAAAAAAGAAGAAGTTGAAATACCGGATCCCTGGCCTGAAGATTTTGGGGCGTGAAAAGGTGATGAAACACCTATTGATGTCCCATCTGAGGTTACGGTCTTTGTGAGAGTTCCAAGCATCAGGTTTACATAAGGATCAAATGATACATATGTTTTGCCCTTAATAAAGTCAGCTGTCTTAAAATATCTGGAGTTTCTTACCTGTACGAAAGCCCCGCTTGACTGAGAAAAAATCGCGCCCAAAGAAATGTTTGTATATAAAATTTTCCAGTCCAGTCCCAAAGCCAGACTTCCATAGAAAAAATTGTTGAAAAGGGTGTCTGTGAGTTCATTATTAACCTGATATCTTGACAGTCCGGCAGAAATATCAAACCACGAATTGATATCATGATTATAGCTCAGAGAGAAGGTGGAGAATGCCAGCAGCGGTTCAAAAGCGGAAAGATGATTGGCCGATATGGAGGCAAAAAACTCTTCTTTAAATCCGTATGTCAATGATCCGGAAAACATAGGTTTATCCGCTGACAGGGCAGACCCCATATAGTTCATATTATTGGCCCAACCAATGCCTGCATACAGCGAGTGGGACGATTCATTCTTCATTGTTATCGTAGCAACTGATCCCTCATTACCTGATACGGAGCTCACCTGTGCTGACGAAACCAAAGGGAATATCACCATCGTCAGGCTCATAAACATCAGGCAGGTATTTAATCTCAACTTTTTCATAAATCAATATTTTCAGAACATTTATTTCAGGATTGATTTTGGTTCCTGTTACCTCTTTTCAAATAAGCTGCGATATTCATTTTACAGGTAATAAATAGCCGATAGAAAAAGAAAAGAATGAAGTGGTAGGATATGTAATGTCCTTTTCTTGAGTGGTTGGGATATTGATTGAATAACCCAGTTCAATGTCAAAATTGCCGGCATATATGCAGAGAGGAAGAGTGACCTGTGTGTTCAGCAATCCGTACTTATCCGAATTATAAATATCAGCACTCCCATCATCAATTATGCTGCTTCCGCTTTCATATTCAGTACTTTCTGATCCCAGGAAAAGAGAAACTTCCGGAGCTAAAAATAGTTTGCCCGACGATCCAAACCTGGCAAGAGTAATATTGGCAAAAATATCAGGTGAAAGGTTCATTCCAAACTCCTTTCCAAATAATGCGTTGAAGGATAGACGTCCTCCTATCCAGTTATTCCTTAAAGACACTCCTGTTCCAAGGTTATTGTTAAATATTATCTCAGTTGAATCACTGACATTAAAAAAGAATCTGCTGTATCCAATCCAGAAATTCAGGTTCTTCTTCCTGTTTAATGGTTTTCTTATACCTGCAGTGACTACGGTTGAATTATAACCAGGGTGAAGATCGCTGTACCATGATCCTGAGGCTCCGGCATAAAAACCTCCGGAGCTGAGCCAGTAGATACTACCGTTAACTGTGTACATGTCATCGCCCAGTTCTCTTCCTGCATAAAATGTTTTGCTGTCACAGACAAGCCCGGTATAAAGAAATGAGCTGGACTCTGTCCGACCGTAGAGACTGCCAATGATCTTTTCATTCCCGAAAACATCTATGAGTAATGAATCAACCCTGTCATACTGGGAAAAGAGTGGTAATCCACACAGAAGGAATAATAACTGGATAGCAACCTTTTTCATTTTTGCAGGAATTTATATTTGTATCTGTTTGTTTATCTTATAAAGGAGTCCGGAAAGATTCTGTTTCCGGACCTCCTTAATAATGTCTGGACCGGGAAAGGCTATCTCCCTCCGTTCCTTTTTCCTCCCTGCTTATTTTCGCTGTTTGCCCCACGATACTGCATCATCTGCTTGTTTTCATCACCCAGTGGGGTGTTATCGCAGATCTCATTTCTCTGCTGCAGACGTAATGCATTATTCTCCCTGAGCATTGATCTCTGTTCATCATTGAGCGATCCCATAAATGCCTTTCTCTTCTGGCTTCTGGTCATCTCCTTGTTCTCAAGAATACCTATCTGATCTTCTGACAGGGTACTGTGAAATTTCTGACGGACCTGTTCTTTAGTCTGGGTCTGCTCTTTTACAGCACTCTTCTCCTGAACCTGGATCTGCTCTTTTAACTGGCTTTGCTCTTTTGCCTGTGTCTTATTCATTGTTCGGGTCTGATTCTTTGTCTGGACCTGATCCA
>JAQBHM010000271.1:0-4511 GCA_032127795.1 Bacteroidales bacterium
AAGATAGTTGGAGAGTAACTGTGCCGTTATATCCCTCTCCTGCTCAATGACAGATATCTGTTCAGTGATGTTTTTCAGTTGTCTCACATTGCCGGGCCAGTAATAGCTCAGGAGCATCTCCCTGGCCTGACTGTCAGGCCTTATTGCCGGCATACGGTATCGCTCCGCGAAATCGACAGCAAACTTTCGGAAAAGAAGGATGATATCTTCACCCCTCTCACGCAGTGGGGGAACACGAACCGGAACAGTGTTAAGCCTGTAAAAAAGATCCTCGCGGAACCTGCTGGTGGCAACCGCCTGCACTATGTCGATATTTGTTGCGGTTATCACCCTCACATCTGTTTTCTGTGCTTTGGATGATCCCACTCTTATGAACTCGCCTGATTCAAGTACCCTGAGCAGCCTTACCTGAGTAGAAAGCGGCAGTTCCGCCACTTCATCCAGAAAGATGGTCCCTCCGTCAGCTACCTCAAAATATCCCTTGCGGCTTTCAGTAGCTCCGGTAAAAGCCCCCTTTTCGTGCCCGAAAAGCTCAGAATCTATTGTTCCCTCTGGGATGGCTCCGCAGTTGACAGCAATATAAGGACCGTGTTTCCTGAGACTGAATGAATGTATCACCTGGGGAAACGACTCCTTGCCGGTGCCACTCTCTCCGGTGATGAGTACAGAGAGGTCTGTGGGAGCTACCTGGACAGCAATATCGAGGGCTCTGTTCAGTCCTTCATTATTCCCAATAATCCCAAATCTTTGCTTTATGCTCTGTAACTCCTTCATCAGATTATTCTAAACCTTGCGAATTTACTACTTTTTTAGCTTATGATAAAGACCGTTTTTACTAAATTGGAGCCATGAAAAGCAAGACGCGGATAAAATTTACTGGTATCATACCGGCCCGCTACGGATCCACCCGGTTTCCTGGCAAGCCGCTGGCCCTCATAGGGGGTAAGAGCATGATCAAAAGAGTGTATGAACAGTCCTCCATAGCCCTGGATGAGGTATGGGTAGCTACTGATGATGAACGTATCTTCAAGGCTGTCAATGACTTCGGCGGGAAAGCTGTAATGACATCCTCTTTTCATCGCAGCGGAACTGACCGTTGTGCTGAGGCAGCAACAAAGATCTTCGGCAATATAATCGACGGGGAAAATGTGGTGATCAATATCCAGGGAGACGAACCGTTCATCAGACCGGAACAGATAAAAACTGTGATGGAATGTTTCAGCGCACCTGATGTGCAGATAGCCACGCTGGTAAGAATAGTTGCTACCGGGGAGGATCTCTCAGACATGAACCATCCAAAAGTGGTTCTTTCAAAAAATATGGATGCTCTCTATTTCAGCCGCTCGGTTATCCCCTTCCTCCGTGATGCGGGAGAGGAAGAATGGATCTCAAAACATCAATATTACAAGCATATTGGTTTATACGGCTACCGTAGAGACACCCTGAAAAAGATAACCATGTTGCCGCAATCACACCTGGAAGTGGCGGAAAGCCTGGAACAACTGAGATGGCTGGAGAACGGTTTCCGTATCAGATGTGCTGTGACAACATGGGAGAGCCAGGGCATTGACACACCCCGTGACCTTGAAAAAGCGGAAGCCATTTTTCGGGCACGGGAAGGCTAAAGACACACTCGCTTAAACTTTTACCCGCCTCTCATTGTTATATTATCAATGAACAAAAACAAGAGAGATGAATGCAGGGAGCCGATCATATTCAATTAAAGATCTTGAAAACTTCTGTGGCATAAAAGCCCACACCATAAGGATGTGGGAGAAGAGATACGGTATACTTTCACCTGAAAGGAGTAATTCAAATATCAGGTCATATTCTGAGGAAGAACTTAAGAAACTAATTACCATCTCAATACTCAACAGAAACGGACTTAAGATATCACGCATTGCGCGTCTCAGTGACTCTGAGCTACTGCGTGAAGTGATGCAGTACAGCTCAGGCGAAGAAAGTACGATCCCGAAATTCAATCCCGGTGAGCTTCTGATGTCAGCCCTCCGGTTCGGTGAGGAACAGTTCCGGGAAGCGCTTCAACCGTTTATAGCTGAACATGGCATTGAAAATGCTTATATCAGGGTGTTCTATCCCCTGATGCAGAAAGCAAGAACCCTTTGGCTGACAGACTGTCTCTCAAGACCCCAGGAGCAGTTTATCAGGTATGTTATCAAATCAATTATAATTGCAGAAGACATGGTGCTTAACATGTCTGTTACAAGGGAGGCGGCCGCCATAGTAAATCTCGGCAGCAGCGATGCTGAAAATAACCTTATTTTTCTAAAGTATATTCTTCGTAACAGAGGGTTTGAAGTGGTATATACCGAAGGGACACTCGCGTCAGAAGAGATCAAGGGCATACACTCCATAAAACCGTTCACCATCATGGCTATTAACATTCCTTCGTCTGAACCTGATGTTGAGGTGAAAGAATTCTGCAACAAAATTACCAGGGAGCTGAAACTTAAGAAGGTTCTGGTTTTGGGCAGGTATGAGAACAGCAGTTCATGGGTAGAAGGAAAAACAGAAGTTGCTTCCTCACCGTCTGCGCTTATAGCCTGGGCAGACAAACTCTGATATCAAAAACACTATTTATCTGGTAACACTAACAACTATCGAGTCTGCAATATGAAGCGCAGTTGTCAGCGTGTTCATATCTGTGAAGAGCTCCCCGGTAGCACCTGTTGGGTGACTGTGCCCCGCGGGTTTCATCAGATAACTGCCTGATATATTGTTCAGATCGACCAGACACTCATAAACCACTGCCGGCTGGGCAGAAAACAGATAATAATTGTCCCCCGGGAATTTGTCATTTGTCCAGTAATCATTCCAGTCCCAATTCTGATTTATCTCGAACATAACCCTGAACTTCAACGGCAACTCTGCATCAGCTTTTGTCTTCAGTGAAAAACCGGTTGTTGGAGTAGCACCGCTGTATGCATCAGGCACAGGATTTTCCGGGTCAGGCATGTAGAGCCCGTCAGGAGCCTGTATGCCTCTCTTGTGCGACCAGTACGGAAGAGTCTGGGGAGCTCTTTTGGCTGCCTCAACCCATTTGCTTCCGGCCTGTGATCCGTACCTGGACACTCCCGTTGCAATACTTTTCGGAACGAAAAGCGTCTGTATGTACTTTCCCTCTTCGCTCTCAAGCCATACTGCCATCAGCGGATAATAAAGCGATGGTCCGCCGTAAAACATTATTTCAAGGCCAGGGCCTGATCCGGACCTGTTTGTCTCTATAGCTTCAAGAATATTCCGGTCTTTCTTATTTGTGGCTGAGGGACCCGCGGAACATGCGGTAAGAATCACCGCCAGAATTACTATTATGTATCTCATCTCTTTCCTTTTACAGTTCAATAATAATACCAATTGTAGGGAGCACAGTGCCAGACTCTGCATTAATTAATTTTAAAAGGTACCTGTCTGGATCCGAAGGATCGACAAAAGGGGTTCCCGTACCGTCAGTCTGCAATATCAGCAGGTCAGGCTGATCAGCTTTGAAATTCAGCACGTTCTGTACATCTGCATAGATCATGAGCGACCATTTGCTGAAAAAAAACTGTTTGTCAACTCTCAGGTCAAGCTGATTGAATGCTTTCAGTCTTGCAGAGTTGTAGCTTGCGAAGTCAAGGTAACCCTGTCCTGTTACATCCCAGGCCTCCCTGAGTGATGATTTGTCAAGGTCATAGGGTGTATAGGGAGCACCTCCTACCAGTCTCCACTTGAATCCGATGTCCCAGCTCTTCCCGAAGCTCCTGGTGGCAGTGGCACTCAGAAGATGCCTGTTATCCCATGCTGTGGGTATATATCCGCCGTCGGTGCCCCTGAACTCACTTCTCACAAAGGTGTAGGCGAAAACCATATTAAGACCTTCAAGATCCCTGACCCTTCCCATGATCTCGAGGCCGTATGCTCTTCCCCTTGAAGATGAGACAAGCGGCTCATTGCCGAATATTCCGTAACCGGCACTCTTTGTGGAAAGGGGTACACCGTCAGCAACTGAGAACGGATAATCAGTATAACGCTTATAGAAACCTTCAGCAGTGAACTGAAGATTATCGCCGGGAAGTACTTCCAGTCCCGTCACGATATGATCAGCAGCCATATACTTCAGGCCGTTTTCCCTGTTTATGTAATTGCCCTCATTGTCTTTCAGCCCCAGTGCCGTATAGGGAGGCAGCTGGAAATAACGCCCTGTACTGAAATTGAGGTTTAAAATATCGGTCAGTGAATATGAAAGTGAAAAACGCGGTGAGAGCTGTGTGAGAGGATTTGACATCTCTGAAGAGAATGTATTGGCATCGGTTCTCAGACCGAAAGAAAGACGCAGTTTCTCATCAATGAATGACTTGCTGACCTGCCCAAAGAGGGAATATTTGTAGAACACCAGGTTTGTGTTGTATATCTCCGTATCAATCAGATCATTGATAAAATATTTGCGGTATGTGTCATTTCGGTAACGAGACATTTCAGTTCCGGCACCGTAACTTATTCTAAGAGAACCC
>JAQBHM010000272.1:0-2719 GCA_032127795.1 Bacteroidales bacterium
TGCGGTCAGGCTACTCCTCAAGGAGGAGTAAGTTAAAATATTTATATTCAGAGATTTACCCTCCTTTTCAAGGAGGGGTGTCCCTGATTATACTATCAGGGACAGGGTGGTAAAATTACTTTTATGAGACCCTCTTTTCCATTTTATATTCTGTCAGAAAAGACTGCTGCCGGCAGGGAGCGCAGGTTATATCTTGATGCCATTGCCTCGCCATATGCGCCTGCTGACCTTATTGCAATGAGGTCACCGCGCACCGTCTCCGGCAGTTCCACAAATTTGCCAAAGATGTCAGAACTCTCGCATATCGGGCCTGCCACAGTGTACTTTTTTGCCGGCAGACCGGAGGTGAGGTTTTCTATCTTATGATATGCTTGATACAGCGCCGGCCTCATGAGGTCAGTCATGCCGGCATCAAGGATCAGAAATGTCTCCACAGCTCCGTTCTTGACATAGAGGACCCTCGAAATCAGTGACCCGCATACAGCTGTCAGCGAGCGCCCCAGCTCAAATGATATCGTGCTGCGTATCTTTTTGTCAAGATGATCCCTGAAGATGCTGAAATACTCACTGAAAGAAGGGAGGCGGTCCGGCTCCTTATAACTGATGCCCAGACCCCCGCCAAGGTTAATGTTCTCAGGCTCCATTCCCCTGTCACAGAACCATTCATATATCTGATTTACCCTCGTACAGAGATTACGGTAGGGCCCCATGTCAGTCACCTGTGAACCGATATGAAAGTGTATCCCTTTGAAATCAATATTCTTTAACTGCCTGAGAAGATCCGCCACCTCATCCAGCTCGGTGATCCGAATTCCAAACTTGGTCTCCTCGGTACCGGTTGTAATGTGCCTGATGGTGTGGGCTTCTATGTTCGGATTTATCCGTAAGGCAACACGAGCCCTGTGACCCATTTTCCCTGCTATTTCATCGATGACCTTCAGTTCCTCCGTTGATTCGCAGTTAAAGCATTTTATCTCAGCCCTGAGCGCGGTGGCAATCTCATCATCGCTCTTGCCCACTCCGGCAAAAACTACCTCTTCGGACTTAAATCCACAGGCGATGGCATGCTCAATCTCATTTCCGCTGACACAGTCGGCTCCGAAACCGTATCCCGCAATAGTCTTCATAATCACAGGGTTGAAGTTGGCCTTGACAGCATAATGAACGGTGAAACCTTTATCATCCGCCTCTTTCCTGGCGAGTTTCAGCGTCTCGTGAAGAACAGCCATGTCATAATAGTAAAAGGGCGTTGGCAGCCTGAGAAGTTTGTCAGTAATTTCCTTGGTAAACATTATTTTATAGGGAATAGGTTTATACTAAGAGAGTTAAGGGCTTCAATTTTATCTTTTGTGTCAATAAGAATGGAGACACTGTTGTCACTGCCACCGTATGATATCATTTTCACAGGGATAGTATTTAGAGCTTCAAATATTTCGGGTGCCGAACCAACCCTCCCTGTACGGAAGTCTCCGACGATGCAAATTATTGTCTGATCTCTTTCCACATCCACGGTTCCCAGCAGACCCAGAGCCTTAATTATCTCATCAAGGTGCCCGGGATCATCAATGGTAAGAGATACTGATACTTCAGAGGTGGTGATCATATCAATAGGTGTCTTGAATGACTCAAACACCTCGAAGATCCTGCCCATAAAACCATAAGCCATCAGCATGCGGCCTGACCTTACCCGTAGAACAATGATGCCATCCTTTGCTGCCACTGCCTTGTAGTCTTCATGGGTTGAGTCAGAGGTTATAAGAGTTCCCTCATCAGCAGGGTCAAGAGTATTCTTAAGCCTGACAGGTATCTTCTTTAATCTTGCCGGGTTGACACTTGAGGGGTGCAGTATCTTTGCCCCGAAGTAAGACAGCTCTGCAGCCTCATCGTATGAGAGCTCGCGTATTACGCGTGTATTTTTAACATACCTGGGGTCATTGTTGTGAAGCCCGCTGATATCAGTCCATATCTCGATCTCCTCGGCCCCCATGGCTGCCCCGATGATAGTGGCACTGTAGTCGCTTCCGCCTCTGCGCAGGTTGTCGGTCTCACCAAAGACGTTCCTGCAGATGAAACCCTGGGTAATGATAATCTCCTTGTCATTAACCTGTGCCAGCTCCCTTTTCAGGTTCTCCCTGATATAAAAGTAGTCAGGTTCACCGTCCTTGTCAATACGCATGAAATTAAGCGCCGGAATAAGCGTCGAAATAATTCCAAGTTCGGAAAGGAAAAAATGCAGCAGGGCTGTTGATAACAGCTCGCCACGGGCCAGAATACGCTTTTCGTTATGCCTGCTGAACTCCCTGGAGAAGAGCGCTGAAATATAGTCAAAGTGCTCATTGATGAGATCATGAGCCCTGGCTGACCATGTGGCAGAGGCAAATAACTCTTCTGCAAAATGATAATAATGTCGGCGCAGGTCTTCACATTGCTTCTTTGCCTTCTCCTTTTCCCCGGCAGAAAAAAGCTCAGACATTTCTGAAAGAGAATTGGTGGTTCCTGCCATGGCTGAGAGAACAACTATCTTCTCAGTTTTATCATTGATAAGCGGCACAAGAGCCCTGAAACGCTCTGCCGATCCTACCGAGGTGCCTCCGAATTTGTATACTTTCATTTTACTGTATAAAAAAAGACCAGCTTGTCAGGCGGGTCTTAATTATCATTCAAATTTATAAATTATCTCATGACAACAATAACCCGCTACCTGCCAGGTTTCTTCATC
>JAQBHM010000273.1:0-9669 GCA_032127795.1 Bacteroidales bacterium
CGGTGATCCCCGGGAGGGAACCTGCAAAGCATGACCAACCCTGCGGGTTTTATTAATTTCACCTCTCCCGCTTATGCAAGTACACTTGCAACGCGTTGTCGGTAAAATAAATAACCCCGCCTGTGGCGGGGTAGTTCATGCTTTGCGGAGAGAAAGGGATTACCTGCGGTGATCCCCCGGGAGAATCCAGCAGCCTTCACTGCAGATATGCACCGCTGGCGCATACTTATTTTGTTTCTATGGTTCTCTCCTTATGAGCAAGCTCATTCGTTGATCCCATAAAAACAAAAGTCGGGCCGCCTTTATGGCGGACCGACCTGCAGCGCAGGTTGCGGAGAGAAAGGGATTCGAACCCCCGGTACCCTTTTGAGGTACACACGCTTTCCAGGCGTGCCAGTTAAACCACTCCTGCATCTCTCCTTTTTTATATTCCCTGAGCCCGATGAGCTGCTCAAAAAACGGCGCAATTTACTAAAAAAAATGAAACTATGCCCCTGTCAGCTTAATTCGCCGCGCAGAGAAAGTGAGAGCATCTTTTCACTCTTCCCCCTGTCCTGACTGATGCCCAGCACAATCATCATCTTGGTTATGGCCGCCTCTGTAGTTATGTCGCCACCGCTTATGACACCTGACGAGAGTAATCTGGCGGAAGTCTCATATAATCCCATCTCAACCTGTCCTGTCTGGCACTGTGTCACATTCATAACAATACCGCCACGCCTGATGAACGACTGCAATTCCTCAAAAAACCACTCCCGGGTGGGTCCGTTACCGGTGCCGTAAGTCTCAAGCACTATCCCGCGCAGTCCTTTACTGTTGAACAATGAGTGCACAACCTCTCGTCCAAGCCCCGGGAAGAGTTTCAATATTGCAACACCGGTGTCAAAACTTGTCAGAAGAGACAGAGGCCCTCTTACCGTTGGGTGTCTTATTATATTGTTGTTATACTTTATCTGCAGGCCTGCCTCTGCCAGCGGGGGCAGGTTAGGTGAAGCAAATGCATTAAAATGTTCGGCGCTGCGCTTGGTTGTGCGATTCCCCCTCAGCAGCCTGTATTCGAAATATATGCATACCTCAGGAACAATCGGGACTCCGTTTTCCTTTGCTGCCGCAATCTCTATGGCCGTGATCAGATTCTCCTTGCCGTCAGTGCGGAGCATCCCTATCGGCAGCTGGGCCCCCGTGAAGATGACAGGTTTCTCAAGGTTGCCCAGCATGAAGCTTAAGGCGGAGGCAGAAAAAGCCATGGTGTCAGTGCCGTGAAGCACCACAAATCCATCGAATTCATCATAGCGCTCTGCAATGGTGACGGCAAGTTTATTCCATACATCAGGACTGACATCCGAAGAGTCGATCACCGGGTCAAAGGTGATCGTCTCAAGCCTGAATCCAAAACGTTGCAGCTCAGGTACCTGCCTTGAGATATGTGTGAAATCTATCGGCACCAGAGTGCCTGTCACCGGCTCATGAACCATACCTATGGTGCCTCCGGTATAAATAATAAGTATAGATGTGTTGTTGTTCATATGTCAGATACTGAACATTTTTCTTGCATTATCAGTGGTTCTGGCAGCCACTTCTGCCGGTGAGATACCGAGTATATCCGAAAGCCTGGCCGTCACCAGTGTCAGGTATGAACTCTCATTCCTTTTTCCCCTGTGTGGCATCGGAGCAAGGTAAGGAGCATCTGTCTCGAGAAGGATATTGCTAATCCCGGCCTCACGGGCAGCCTCCCCCGCTTTACTGTTGCGAAAAGTGACAACACCCCCGATGCCGATCATGAATCCCATATCCACTGCTTTTCGCGCTTCAGCTGACCCTCCCGGAAAAGCGTGAAAGACACCTGTGACCCTGGCTGGTCCAAACGATTTAAGCTCACTAAAAATCACCTCTGCAGACTCTCTGGCATGTATCACCACAGGTAACCGGTACTGTTCCGCCAGTTCCAGATGACGCCTGAAGGAGATAAGCTGCTCCCTGTACCATGTTTTGTCCCAGTACAGATCTATACCGGTCTCCCCTATACCATAATATTTATGGTCTCCCAGTTGCCTTTCAACATTTGCTATTTCATCTCTGAAATTCTCTTTGACAGATGTGGGGTGCAGGGCCATCATGGGAAGACATATTCCCGGATAACTCCTCTCCGTGGCAAGCATAGGTTCTACAGAAGAGGAGTCAATATTTGGCATTAATATCTTTTCTACACCTGCGTGGGCAGACCTCTTTACTACCTCATCACGGTCCGCGTCAAACTCGGGAAGATACAGGTGGTTATGTGTGTCAATCAGTACCATGGGGCAAAAATAGGGTTTTTCAGCCACCGGACAATGGCCGGCGAACTTTGCAGGCATTGACCGGGGTATCAGCTCAAGGGACAACTATTGACTATTGACGGAATAATTACTATTTTTATAGTGTCTCGCTAACATTGTTACATATGTCAGAACCATCTCTTGTGCACAGGATTGCTCTCGGCATGATACCGGGAGTGGGTGATATCACTGCCCGGAAGCTTGTTTCATTTACAGGCAGTGTGGAAGCAGTCTTCAATGAATCTCACCGCAGTCTTACAAGGATTCCCGGCGTGGGGGGAAACCTTGCAAAAGCGGTTTCGGGAGGTACTTATCTGGTAGCGGCAGAGAGGGAAGCCGAATTCGTTGCGAAGCATAACATCAGGGTGTATTTCTACCTTGATGATGATTATCCTTACCGTCTGAGGCAGTGTGACGACTCTCCGGTCACATTTTACTATAAAGGATCCGCAGATCTGAATGCACCCCGGATACTGAGCGTGGTAGGTACAAGAAATGCCACCCGGCGAGGACGCGAGACATGTCAGAAGATAATGGCCGGCCTGGCTCTTCATTTTCCGGACATTGTGATTGCCAGCGGCCTTGCATACGGAATTGATATATCAGCACACAATGCCGCAATGTCTAATGGTCTCGCCACAGTAGCGGTTTTGGGTCACGGACTGAAGACAATATACCCCTCACTGCATACTGGTGTGGCTAGAAGCATGGTTGCCAACGGGGGCCTTGTGACAGACTTTCCCTCTGACATTCTTCCTGAACGCAACAACTTCATCAAGCGCAACCGGATAATAGCCGGACTGGCTGATGCCACCCTGATAATTGAGTCGGGAATAAAGGGAGGAGCGCTGATAACCGCTGATATTGCAGCTTCCTATAACCGTGATGTCATGGCAGTGCCGGGCCGCACAGACGACCAGTGGTCTGCAGGATGCAATGCATTGATAAAGTGTAATAAGGCAGCGCTGGTAGAGAAACATGAAGATATTGAATATCTCCTGGGATGGAAACCCGCCACATTGGCGGCACCGTCACAAAAGGAAATATTCGCGGAAATGACGGAGAATGAAAAAAAGGTTTTTGAGACAATCAGAGAGCAAGGTGATCAGACTATTGACCAGCTAGCCCTGACCCTGGGGATACCGGTATACCGGCTTTCAACAACCTTGCTGCAGATGGAGCTGGCAGGACTTATTACTCCATGTCCGGGTAATATTTACAGGATCAGATAATAAAAAAACCGCTCCGCAAAATGCGGAGCGGTCAAACAATGTATTAACGTGTTGATCAGATCACGCCCTGATCTATCATTGCATGGGCAACTTTTAAGAAGCCTGCAATATTGGCGCCTTTTACATAATCAATATATCCGTCTTTCTCTTTGCCATGTTTGACACATGCTTCGTGAATATTGATCATGATTGTATGAAGTTTATTGTCTACTTCTTCGGCACTCCAGCTCATCTTCATCGAGTTCTGTGACATCTCGATGCCTGAAGTGGCTACACCACCAGCATTGGCTGCTTTACCCGGGGCAAACAGCAGCCAGGCATTCTGAATGACTTCGATGGCTTCAGGCGTACTCGGCATGTTGGCACCTTCACAGACACATATGCAACCGTTTTTAACCAGGTTCGCAGCATCCTCTTTTCCAAGTTCGTTCTGTGTTGCGCACGGAAGAGCAATATCAACCTTGACCTCCCAGGGCCTCTTATCCTTGACAAATGTCGATCCCGGGAACTCTTTTGCATAAGGCTCAACTATATCCTGGTTGGAGGCACGCAGGCGAAGCATATAATCAATCTTCTCGCCATTAATGCCTTTCGGGTCGTATATATAGCCGTCAGGACCTGAGATAGTAACCACGGTAGCCCCCAGCTCGGTGGCTTTGATAGTTGCACCCCATGCAACATTTCCGAAACCGGATACTGCCACCTTCTTGCCCTTGAATGATTCGCCCCTGGTTTTGAGCATCTCATTTGCGAAATAGACGCAACCGAAGCCTGTGGCCTCAGGACGTACCAGTGAACCGCCCCAGTTGAGCCCTTTACCTGTGAGAACACCTGTGTGTTCCTTTGCAAGCTTCTTGTACATTCCGTAGAGGAAACCTATCTCACGTCCGCCAACTCCTATATCGCCTGCAGGAACATCAGTCTCAGGGCCGATATGACTCCACAGTTCAAGCATGAACGACTGGCAGAAACGCATTACCTCATTGTCAGATTTGCCTTTGGGATCAAAGTCAGAACCGCCTTTGCCACCGCCCATAGGCAGCGTTGTAAGTGAATTTTTGAAGATCTGTTCAAACCCCAGGAACTTGAGGATGGAAAGGTTCACTGAAGGATGGAAGCGAAGGCCTCCCTTATAAGGTCCGATGGCATTATTGTACTGAACCCTGTAGCCGAGATTTACCTGTACGTTTCCCTGATCATCTATCCAGGGTACCTTAAAGGTAAAAATTCGATCAGGTTCAATAATCCTCTGAAGGATACCGGTCTTGGCAAATTTCGGATTTTCGTTGTAGACATCTTCGATTGACTCGAGGACCTCTCTGACGGCCTGCAGATACTCAGCTTCACCCGGATGTTTCCTTTCGAGGTCGGCCAGAATCGTTTTTACTTTCATTATAGTTTATGTTTGAGATTAAATTTATTGGTGATAATAAACGTGTTCAAAGGTGATTCAACCTTCAATGAAGAAAAATGATTTTGCTCATGTTTTCTGATGCGAAGACTAAATAGTTGACCTGTAGTTATTTAAAGATTCTTCCAATTTTCGCTTCTGCTTTCCTGAAAGAGCTGTTATACTCACAGGGTTGTAGCCTGCCTTCTGATTCTGAACATTCTGAAAAAGTGTCAGATAGGTATACATGCCGAAGAATTTACTTGTGATCTCAAAGCCGGCATACCGTTCTGCAGGTATTTCAATGCTCATGCTGTCACCCTGCATAAGCCCCGTTGAATACCACCGAAGAGTAACGCCTTTGATATCAGCAGAGAAGAAAATATACCTGTATTTCATTATGGTAGGCCAAAGGATGACCAGGAGGTAAATCAGGGTCAACACTCCGGTAATAATATTTATGGTTTCATCAGAGATGATTTTTTTGAAGACTTTCGGGAAGTATGCCATAAAGACATAAAGCACATATACAATGGTTGAGACAAATCCCAACAGTCTTAAGAATACTATTCTTTCACCGTTATCTATTGTCATATACTTCCATTTTTAACAAACCTAAACAATTTTTTTGGAATGAATTAAGGGTCATATTATTTAAAGGTCAGTCTCTTTTCCCTTTAAAGAACCGTTTCATTATTGATGAGCATTCCATTGCAAGTACTCCGGACCTGATGGCTGTTTTGGGGTGCAATATCTTGTCAGATATGGTTGTGAACCCTTTTTTTTCATCCCCGGTGCCGTAAACAACGGTGGCTATCTGGCTCCATGCAAGTGCTCCGGCGCACATTATGCATGGTTCAACTGTTACATAAATTGTGCAGTCTGTCAGGTACTTGCCACCCAGCCATGAAGAGGCTGCAGTGATGGCCTGCATCTCGGCATGGGCTGTGGCGTCTCCCAGTGTTTCAGTGAGGTTGTGCGCCCTTGCAATAATGATTCCGTCAGCCACTATCACGGCACCTACAGGAACCTCATCACGCTCTGCTGCCTTCTGGGCCTCAAGGAGTGCCATACGCATGTAATATACGTCATCATGCTTTTCCATCAGCTCTTTTTTACCGGCTCAGGATGAATAATGACACTGACATCCCTGAATTCTCTTTCCAGTCGCGCTTCGATAGCATCACACTCCTGGTGTATGGTCGAAATAGTCTGGTCAGCAGGCACATCAAGATGGAATTCAATAAACCGGTGATGACCGGAATTGCGGGTCCTGAGGTCATGATGAATCGCATTCATTTCATCGAGGATATTTTCTATCCGGACAATCTCATCATGAGAGAGTGCAGTATCAAGAAGAGGGGAGAAGGCCTTTCGCAAAAGTACCCATGACTCATATATAATGAAGCAGGCTACAGCAATTGCTATGATAGGGTCAAGGATATGAAACCCGGTGATCCAGATCAGCGTAAGCCCCACTGCAACACCGGCGGAAGTGAATACATCGGTTTTCAGATGCAGGGCATCAGCCTCAAGAGCCACGGAGTCAGTTTCACGGGCTACTTTATACAATCTTCTTGAAACAAATGTGTTTACTATAGCTGAAATAGTCATCACCAACACACCAAGGCCAAGCACCGTTGACTCCTCAGGATGGGTCAGCTTCTTTACAGCTTCTGTAATAATCCATGCAGATGCAATGAATATCAGTGCGGCCTCGATTACTCCTGATACATTTTCAATCTTCCCGTGACCGTAAGGATGTCTTTCATCAGCCGGGTTCCCGGAGACACGGACTGCCAAATAAGCCATGATGGCGGCTACCAGGTCAAGCCCCGAATGTATTGCTTCAGAGATAATGCTCACAGAGTTGGTGATGATTCCTACAATGAGCTTAAGCACAATTAGCAACGTATTGGAAAACACTGATAACCGGGCTGTTTTTGTCTTCAGGGTGCGTCTCATCAAGTTGACTGAAAATATTTTACAATTTTAGAAAAAAGGTTGAAAATACGGATATAAAAGTTTTTACCAGTTTTTACCGAAATTGAACTGTCAGATCTTTGGTCAACTCCCTCCCCTCTTCAGTCCGCCGGCTGACAGACTGGTGAATTACCGCCTCACCGGGAAGGAGAATAGGACTGCATTTTAACTCCTTGCCTCATGCCTTAAAGGCCTACTGTTAAAAGTTTCACATCATATATATCATAATTCGGTAATCCGTCACTTATATTCAATTCTTTTGGACTTTGAAAAAAATAGACATTGCTACCATTCGGTCTTTTCACATCGCAGATTCCTTATATCATCCTCGGGGTGATCTATGTGCTTTATATGGGAATGGCGTTTGTGACGCGGACCGGTAAAGAAGAGAATCAGGCAATTGCGCTGCAGCAGAATGACAGCAGGACTATTGAATTTGTGACAGGCTCTTCGGATGCCAGTCTGCCTGTTATAGTTATAGTTCAGCATGATGATATCCGTCCGGGTAAAATTCTCGAACATATAAAATGTATCATCAGGGAGACTTATTTCACCTTTCCGGAATTGCCGCCACTCTGTTCTTACCCTGCTGCTCTGAACAGTCAGTTTAATAATAACAGTCTCTCCTTTTCAGGTTTCTCGCGCCCCCCTCCGGTGACAGCTTAAAATCAGGTTTTAAGCCACTCAGATCATTTAAATTTCTAATCCATTCTGACTATGTCACCGAAATATTCATTTATAATATTCATGTTGTTATTCTCCCTGAATCTTCATTCTCAGGATTTTATTGTTGCTTTTGATTCAACCGCAATGCCTGAGGTGGCAGTTGGTGAGGTATATGTTTCAGCATCCAAAGACCGATTGAAACTTAAGGAAATGCCGGCTTCAGTCTCTGTACTCTCTTCAACTCTTATCCGTGACGGCGAAATACGCAGCCTGGCTGATGTAACTTCAATGGCGCCTAACTTTTTCATGCCTGATTACGGGTCCAAACTTACTTCCCCGGTTTATATCCGGGGAATTGGGTCAAGGATTGATGCACCCTCAGTAGGTTTGTACATTGACAATGTACCCTATTTTGAAAAAGCTTCATTCAACACAGATTTTTTTGATATCGAACGTATAGAGGTACTCAGAGGTCCCCAGGGAACACTTTACGGTAGGAATACAATGGCCGGCATCATTAATATTGTAACCCTTTCCCCGATGGTTTTTCAGGGTACAACTGTAAATATGTCTGCCGGTACTTACGGAGCATATAATTTTAATGCAGGTCATTACGGAAAGAAAAATGAGAACTTCGGTTATTCCCTATCGGCAAATTTCCTCCATAATAGCGGATTCTTCATCAATGAATTTGACGGAAGTCCGGTTGATAAAATGAATTCGGCCGGTATCCGCAACCGTCTTGCATGGGTTGCCGGCAAGAGACTGACCCTTGAGAATATTGCATCATGGGAATGGAGTGACCAGGGAGGCTACCCCTATGCTGTTTTCAATGACTCCACACAATCACCCGAACCTGTAAATTATAACCAGTACAGTACATATTTCAGGCAGCTGGTCTCTGACGCCCTGGTAGCAAAATATTCTGCAGAATCAGTGTTGATTACATCAACAACCTCATACCAGTATCTCAGGGATAATCAGGAGATTGACCAGGATTTCACTCCTCAATCGCTCTATTTTGTAAAACAGCGGCAGAGCCAGAATATGCTATCACAGGAGGTCACTGCAAAATCCGAGTCACCCGGAAGGTACCAGTGGTTGTCAGGTCTCTACGGGTTTATGCAGATGTTTGACAAAAGTGTTGATGTTGATGTGTACACATCAGGAACCACATCTTATAAAAAATATGATCACGTAATTGCCGGGGCGGCACTGTTTCATCAATCTGCCCTGGTCGATTTCCTCACCCCCGGGCTGACGCTAACCGCCGGACTAAGATTAGATTTTGAAAAGGATATATTGAATTATAAGTATGATGTGTTGAGTTCATCTCTTCTCACTTCAATGGCTGATACTGTATATCCTGCACTTGCATCACTTGAGCTCCTTCCCAAGCTGGCCATAAATTACTCTGCCGGCCGCAGCAACTTTTACGCAGTCATAGCCCGCGGATACAAGACAGGGGGTTATAACTCAACATTTGAACGTCCGGAAGACCTTACATTTAAACCTGAGCACAGCTGGAATTATGAGGCTGGAATTAAAACTTCGCTCCCTGGTAACCTCTTTGCTGATGTGGCTCTCTTTTACATCGACTGGCGGAACCAGCAGATATACCAGACAGTCCCCAGCGGACGCGGATCGATGCTGAAGAATGCGGGACACTCAGTAAGCAAGGGGGCAGAGCTTACTCTTAAAGCTACACCACTGAAGGGCCTTGATGCATCCCTGGGTTACGGTTTCACATATGCAACCTTTATAACAAACAAAGTCAATGACCTGACAGACTACAGCGGCAACTTTATCCCGTATGTGCCACGTCATACTGTAGCACTGCAGGCCAGCCAGACCATTAATGTCAGGAATTCCAGGCTTCTTGACAGGATCAAACTGTCACTCACAGGTCGCGGAGCCGGAATAATATACTGGAACGAGGCAAATGACCATTCGCAGGATTTCTATACCACCGCTGATGCCAAAGTATCATTAATCAGGAGATCGTTTCAGTTTGACTTCTGGGGGAAGAACATCACAGGTACTGACTACGAATCTTTTTATTTCACAGCACTGAACCGCAAAT